>NZ_BAABRU010000011.1 GCF_039545135.1 Herpetosiphon gulosus
AGCTGAATCATCGCCACCAGCCCCAGCCGCCGCAAATGTCGGCGATGATGTGCCAGCGTGGTTGCGTGGTGATTTAGATGCTGCGCCGCCAGCAACTCCGGCAGCGAGTGGTGATATTCCAGCGTGGATGCAAGCTGAATCATCGCCACCAGCCCCAGCCGCCGCAAATGTCGGCGATGATGTGCCAGCGTGGTTGCGTGGTGATTTAGATGCTGCGCCGCCAGCAACTCCGGCAGCGAGTGGTGATATTCCAGCGTGGCTACAAGCCGAATCAGCACCATCCACACCGCCCGTAGCAAGCGCCGGCGATGATGTACCAGCGTGGTTGCGCGGCGATTTAGATGCTGCGCCGCCAGTAGCTCCGGCAGCAAGTGGCGATGTGCCGTCGTGGATGCAAGCTGAATCAGCACCACCCGCACCGCCCGTAGCAAGCGCCGGCGATGATGTACCAGCGTGGTTGCGCGGCGATTTGGATGCTGCACCGCCAGCAGTTCCGGCAGCGAGTAGTGATGTGCCGTCGTGGATGCAAGCTGAATCAGCACCACCCACACCGCCCGTAGCAAGCGCCGGCGATGATGTACCAGCGTGGTTGCGTGGTGATTTGGATGTTACGCCGCCAGCAGCTCCAGCAGCGAGTGGCAATATTCCAGCATGGCTACAAGCGGATGCGGGTGAGTTGCCCCAAGCAAGCCCAACGGTGCGACTTGATCCAGAGGATGCCAGCGATAATGTTCCGGCATGGCTCAAAGCCGATTTAGATGTAGCGCCGCCAGCGGCTCCGGCAGCGAGTGGCGATGTGCCGTCGTGGCTGCAAGCTGAATCATCGCCACCCACGCCGCCAGTAGCAAGTGCAGGTGATGATATTCCGGCATGGCTCAAAGCCGATTTGGATGTAGCGCCGCCAGCGGCTCCGGCAGCGAGTGGCGATATTCCAGCGTGGTTGCAAGCCGATGCAAGTGAGTTGCCTCAAGCTGGCTCGACCGTGCGGCTTGATCCTGAGGATGCTAGCGATAATGTTCCGGCATGGCTCAAAGCTGATTTGGAAGCAGCTTCACCAGCAGCCCCAGCGCCCGTTGATGCAACCAATTGGTTGCATGAAGATGCGCCAACTGTTAAGCTCGATAATCAGGTTGCGGGACTTCCTTCGTGGTTGCAAGAAGATCTACCGACTACCAAATTGGATAGCCCTGCGGGTAATGTACCAGCTTGGCTTCAAGATGATGTAACGCCGATTGTGCCTGCCCCAACCAAACCCGAACCTGTAGCTCCTGCAACCCCAAGTTATGATCCAGAAGGTTCCAATATTCCGGCATGGTTGCGCGATGATTTAGATATTGAAATTCCGGCAAAAACGGCCCCTGCGGCTCCGATTATTCCAAGTAGCTCGCCTTCATGGCTGTTGGATGACGAGCCAGCCCAAGCGACTCAAGATGATACCTTGTTGGGTAGCGTTGATTTGCCTGCGTGGTTACGCCAAACAGTTAAGTTAGAGGAACCCAGCCCAGTTGTTGAGCAAGAAGTTGATCCGGCTGTAGCTGAATCTGCCGATTGGTTGCGGGTGTTGGGGGAACCAGAAGCTGCGATTGCCACAACCAGCCCAACCACGCGCCGCTTGATTGATGCAGATCCGCCAGCATTGCTTAACCGAACGCCCGAGCGGGTTTCGGCCATGCATTTGTTGCAAGAATTGGTGACGAAACCGCTGCCAGAGCCTGCCGAGGCTCCGGTTGTGGTGCTTGCACCATGGTGGCAGCGCATCGGCACGCAGCGGATTGTGGCCAGCTTGATGATTATAAGTTTGCTGGTTGGCTTACTCGTGCCGAATCTCTTGGCGATCAATACCCAAGCCTTAACGATTGGCGGTAACACCAGCGATCTCTACAATTATGTTGAAACGCTCAACCCCGAAAGTCGGGTGCTGATTGCCTATGAAGGTGATTTGCGCCATAACGCCGAGTTAGGGCCGTTGGAACAAGCAATTTCCCAACATCTAATTGAGCGTAAGGTGCCAATGTTATTGCTTTCGACTGATACCGAAGGTAGTTTGCTGGCAAGCCAACGCGCAGCTCAGTTTCCCATTATTGATCTGAATACAGGCTACACTGGCGAAGGTGCTGAATACTTGAACCTTGGCTGGATCAAAGGTAATGAAATTGGGATTGCCCAACTTGGCAGTAATTTGCGTAGTGCAATTGCCGACCTCTTGAAAAATCGTGAGGGCGCTGATGTCAATCTGTTGCGGATTATGTCGAAGCTCAATTCGAATAATCAGCTTGATCGCCCACGAATTACTACCACCAAGGATCTCGATTTGTTGATCGTGGTTGCTGATGAACCAGGCGATGTCCAACGCTGGATGGAGCAATTCTGGTCACGTGAGCCAGCTCTGCCAGTCGCAATTTTAACCACCAATGAAGTCTTACCCCAAATCCAGCCTTATGTTGATGTGAATGTCAATGGCACGCCAGCGGCGATTTATACGGCGGCTGGTTTGGTTGGCGAACAACAATATATGGCCTTACGTTCGAGTGCCACAAATACCAATGGCGCGATCACCGCCCTCAGTTTGGGCATGATCACAACAATTGTGGTGGTGTTGGTTGGTGGGGCGCTTCAGTTGCAACGGCGTATCCGTGGAAAGAGGAATAGCTAGTGACAACGCTTGGCCCTTGGATCGCCTTTGGCTTGAGCTTAATTGTGCTCAGCCGTGCTTTTGGCGAAAATCCACTATTTCGATTCAGCCAATATTTGTTTGTTGGTTTAGCGCTTGGCTATACCTTAACTGTGGTGGTTACGACGGTTTTTATTGTGCCAAGCGGTGATATGCTCGATAACCCCGATAGCGTTGGTGCAGCCCTATTTATCGTTCCAGTGTTGATTGGGGTGCTCTTATTGACCCGTTTGCGTACCCAACAATTCTCTTGGTTGGCAAATCTTCCGTTGGCGCTGTTGTTTGGGGTGGCCGCCGCCGTGGCAATTGCTGGCACACTTTTAGGCACGCTCCTGCCACAATTACAAGCATCGTTCTTTTCAGTGACAAGTTTTACCGATGGTAGCGATTTAGGGGCAGCAATTGGCAAACTCGTTCTGGTGATTGGGATTGTGCTTGTGTTGCTGTCGTTTCGCTTTAGTAAGGCTGCCACGCCTGATGCTGCTGATCATAGTGAAACCTTAAAACCCACCTTGGTGGCAAAAGTTGGTCGGATGTGGCTCTTGCTCAGTTTGGGGGCGGTCTTTGCCGCTACGCTGATCACCTATCAATCAGCCTTGATTGATCGAATCCAGTTTTTGCTGCGGCAAATAGGCGTGATCTCTTAGGGGTTGCGAAAGGATTGATATGACGACCGCTGATCCTGCTGCACTGCTTGTCGTTGATATTGGCACATTGTTTACCCATGTGGCGTTGCTCGAACTGGTTGCCGGCGAGTATCGCTTGTTGGGTCGTGCCCAAGCGCTCTCAACCCTAGAGCCACCAATTACTGATGCATGGCAAGGTATTTTGATCGCAATTCGCGAAATTGAGCAATTGACCTTTCGGGCGATTGCCCATGTCGATGGCTTGATGACTCCGCATCGCGCCGATGGTTCGGGCGTTGATGGCATGGTCGTAACCACCAGCGCTGCTGGCACGTTACCGATTGTCTTAGCCGCAATCTCGAATGATACGACTGGCGCTAGTTTGCGGCGGGTAGCGCGTTCAAGCTATACGACTGTGCTTGATATGGTAACCCTTGATGAATATGGCGACCCCGATTTGGCCGAGGGCGAAAGTTGGATCGATTATCAATTGGCCAATTTGGTGCGCTTGCCCGCCGCAACGGTGTTGATGGCTGGTGGCATCGATGGTGGTAATGCCGCGCCACTTGAGCGTTTGGCGCACATGTTGGGCTTTACGGTTTTGCGCCGCGAACAAATTAACTCGCGTGAATTTGCCCACGTAATTTTTGCAGGCAATACGGCGGCCTACGTTGGCATCGAGGATGCCCTTTCAACGATTGCGCCAATTACCTCAACTGCCAATGTGCGTCCAGCGATTGGGATTGAGCAATTAATGCCAGCCCGTTTGGAGTTAATTCGTTCTTATAATGATCGGGTGCTGCCAAAAATGCCCAGTTTCAACCGTTTGCGGGCGATGAGCAGCGATATGATTCGTTGTACTAGCGATGGGTTTGGGCCATTGGTGCGCTTTATCGCCAAACATCATGGCCGTAATACCTTGATTGTTGATATTGGTGCGATGACCAGCGCTGGCTATGCCTCAGACGGTACACAATTGCATCTTACCGTCGAAACTAATTGTGGTACGGCCTATGGGATTGCAGGCTTAGTCGATCGGGCTGGAGTTGGTAATATCACCCGTTGGCTGCCGTTTGAAATGAGCGATTCAGCTTTGCGCGAACATATGCTCAATCGGCTGATTCGCCCGCAAATTGTGCCGATCGACCGCGAAAGTTTGTTGATTGAGCAGGCCTTGGTGCGCGAAGCCCTGCGCGTTGTTTCGAAAGATTTGTTTGATGAACAACCGCAATTGGCCAGCGATTTGATTATTGCAACTGGTGGCGCACTGACCCACACCATGCATCCTGCTCAAGCTTTGTTGAGCATCGTGGATGGGCTGGATTTTGGGCGTTTACAACAATATCGTGATCGCAGTTTGCTGATTAGCGATATTTACCTTGATCGTGATGGTTTGCTAGCCTTGTGTGGCGCAACTGCCTGGAAATATCCCGATGCAAGTTTTTGTTTGCTCGAACAGGATGTATTGCGTAATGGCGCTTTAGCCAGCTATTTGGCGATCAATAGCTCGTTGCGCTTAGGCGATTTGGTGGCGGAAGTCGAGCTTGTGCCAGTCAGCGGTGCTCCGATCATCATGCAAATTCACCATGGCGAGATTCGACGCTTGCCATTGGCATTGGGCAAACGCGCTACCTTACGGCTGCGTCCAACCAAACAGGTGCAAATTGGAGCAAATTTACCAGGCGAAGTCGTCGAAACCGGTTTGGCGGCGATTACTGGAAGTGCATTGGGCTTGGTAATTGATGCCCGCCCACGGCCTTTGGCTCAACGCAATAGCGATATCCCAAGCCGCAATCAACAATGGCAATGGCTCAATCAATTGGGTGTGGTCGATGGGCTTAATCCCTATGCGCCCCAATATGATGATCAACCGCTGCCGTTTGAAATGGCTCCTGCGCTCACGCGAATTCCTGACCCTGCGCCTGCGCCTGCCCAAATGCTGCCTGAACGCGAAGAACCCAACGCGATTCCCGATTGGCTGCGCGAAGAAGGCGAGAATGCTAACGATTTGACGATGCCGCCACCAAGCGATTTTGGGGTTGAAGAACCTTTACCCGATTGGTTAGGCGGGATGGATGTGCCTGTCAGCAGTGATCCAGTACTTGATTTGGGTGAACGCCGAGCATCACAGCCAATCGCTCCTGCCGACTTTAGTGCGTTGCGCAATGAGTTGGAAGAACAAAAGAAGCCGAAACGGGGCTTCTTCCGCCGCAAGTAAATCAACACCAATCCGACCAGCCTGATTTTGGTTGGTCGGATTGGCTTAATCCCGCTAAAAATCCCCCACAGAATCGGCACTTTTCCCACAAAAGGGTTTGACAGCGTTTGATGGCGCGTGGTATGCTCATCGATAGTTCAGAGTTTGGCGATCAAACGGATATTGGGCTTTAAGCTCATTCTAAAGCGCTATGATCGCTTTAATCAAAACCTTTTTTGTAGCCATTTTTCCTCGATATAGCTTAGAAGGAGCAAGCCATGCACAAACGCCTTACGCGGGTACTGGGAACGATTTTCTGTGTACTTGGCTTGGGTTTGGCGCTATTTGGCTTTGATGGCGCATGGCGTGCCTATGGTCAAACCGCAGGGCCAACCCCAACCCCCGATTTTGACCTGCCGATTACCAAAGCTGTTAGCCCAAGCAATGCCTTGCCCGGCGATACGGTGACGTTTTCAATTAATGTTACGAATGATCAACCGCAAACCCAAACTAATGTTGTGATTACCGATAGCGTGGTTAATTTCTTGGAAGTAGTTGGAGCAAGCAGCAGCAAAGGCACTGCTAGCTTTAGCGGCCAAGAAGTTCGCGCCGATGTTGGTACATTGGCCAGTGGTGAATCGGTAAGTTTGACGATTACCACGCGGGTACGGGCTGGCACAGCGCCTGGCACAATCGGCCAAAATGTGGCGTTTGTCAATACGGCCAGTGGTTCAAGCTCCTCAAGCAATGTGGTTACGGTGACGATTGGTGGCGAAGGTACGCCTACGCCTAGCCCAACTCCAGTGCCAGCAGGCTCAAGATTGGTGGTTGAAAAGTCGGCTAGCCCAGCTAGTGGCAAAGTTGGCGATTTAATTACCTTTAAAATTGTGGTGCGCAACACTGGTGGTTCAACTGCGCCAAATGTCGTAGTCAACGACCGCATTCTCGATTTCTTGGAAGTTGTCAGCGTGCAAACCAGTAAGGGTAGCACTGCAACCACTGGCCAAGATGTTAAGGTTACAGTTGGCGATTTGGCGGCTGGCGAAAGCGTCACGATTGCAATTACCACCAAGATTCGGGCTGGCACGGTCAGCGGTCAACAAGGCATCAACATCGCCGAAGCAGTCGCCAGCGATGGTAGCGGTGGTTCATCAAGCACTACCAGCAATCCTGTAGCAATCGCGGTTGATCGTAATCCACCAGCAGGTTTGCCCGATACCAGTGCGCCAAATCAAGCTTCATGGATTTTCTGGCTTGGTCTGGGCATGGCAATTACTGGCGGTTTGTTGTTGATGGTTAGTCGCCGCCGTAGCGTTGCATAATCGATGAATATCATCCGTCGCTATATAACTGGTTTACGTCGCTGGCTCTGGCTTTTAGTGCTAGGGCCAGTTGTCGCTGCAGGCGCGGCCTATGCCATTAGCAGCCAACAAACGCCGCGCTATGCTAGTAGCACCCGTGTGATTGTTGGCCAAACCCTCAAAAATAGTAATCCCGATTATGGTAGTTTGGTGGCGAGTGAGCGCTTGGTAGCAACCTATGCCCAAATCGCTCAAAGCCGTACAACCATGCAGGCGGTTGAGCAGCGCTTAAATTTGAGCGATATGGCAAGTTCGGCGATCATCACCACCCGCCCCGTCCAAGAAACTGAGTTCTTGGATATTGCGGTTGAAGCCAATGATCCGCAGCAGGCTGCCGATATTGCTAATGCGATTGCCGACCAACTGATTTTGACTAGTCCGGCAGGGCCACAGAGCGCTGAGGCCAAATTGCTCGATGAAGTGAATCGCCAAATTGCTACGCTCAACGAGGAAATTACCCGTACCGACGAGGAAATTAAAAGCCTCAAAGCCGAAATTGAGCAAATTGGAGCCGAAAAACCAGCTGCTGAATCGTTGATTGCCAATTTACAACTCAAACAACAGAGCCAAAATCAAAATCGCCAAACCCTAAGCACGCTCTACAGCACGGCATTGGGCAATCGCGCCAATTCGATCAGTGTGGTCGAATCAGCGACCGTCAATCCAACTCCAATTGCCCCACGGCCAATTCGCAGCGCAATTCTGGCGGGAATTTTGGGCTTTGCTTTGGTGTTTGGTTTGGCCTTACTGCTCGAATATTTCGATGATAGCGTGCAAACCCCTGATGAAGGCGTGGATTTGGTCAATGCGCCGTTGTTGGCAGCGATTGTTAAGCAAGATACCAAGGTGACCAAGGCTTCGCAACGCTTGGTTTCGCGGCTTGATCCACGTTCACCAACTGCCGAAACCTTTCGCACCTTGCGCACAAATTTGCAGTTTTCGAATGTTGATACCAAAGCTCGCACATTGATTGTCACCAGCAGCCAGCCTGAAGAAGGCAAAAGCACAGTGGCGGCCAATTTGGCTTGGGTTTTGGCACAAGCAGGCCAAAAAGTCGTCTTGATTGATGCCGATTTGCGCAAGCCAATGATGCACCGCGTGTTTGAAGTTAGCAGCGAGTATGGCCTGACCAATTTGCTGACCAACAACGAAGATCCGACGATTCGCGAGCGGACAGTGCTTTCAGTTGCCGAAAATTTGTCGCTGATCCCCAGTGGGCCATTGCCACCCAACCCCTCGGAATTGCTCAGCAGCAAGCGCATGGAAATGCTAATTTGGCTGTTGCAGCAAGAATACGATTGGATTTTATTCGATACACCGCCAATTTTGACCGTGACCGACCCAATCGCGCTAATTCCACGGGTTGATGGTGTGGTCTTGGTGGCTGAGGCCAAGCGCACCCGCCGCGATATGCTGGTCAAGTGTCGGGCTGCGGTGCAAACTGTCGGTGGGCGAGTGATTGGCTTAGTCTTCAATAAGCTTGATCCGCGCTCCGAGGGCTATGGTGTTTACTATACCTACTACTACGATCAGCACCATAATTCCAACCGTGGCCGCCGCTTTTGGAATCGCAAAGATGATCATCAGCCAGTGCCAAGTATGAGCGAGCCAGCTCCGTTGGATTTGCATGATCCTTCGCTTGATCGTTCGGAAGCCGCCTATGAGATGGCCAGCCATGAGCGCAGCAAGTAAGCCACCACCAACTAATAAAGTTTCGGGGAAGCGCCGCTTGCGGCGTTTTTTCCTGTTTGGCTTGGCATTATTGGGATTGTGGTTAGGACTGATGGCCTGGTTTAGCTATCGAATCGCTGATCAAAGCCAAACTCTGCACAACCTATTGCAAACCCGACCGTTGCAATCTAGCCAAGCCCAAGCTTTTTGCAGTGAGTTAGCTGCAACTCACAGCAATATCGTGTGGTTTCGCCGATTGAGTTTGCCGTTGCACCCCATTTTGCGCCGGAGCAATACTTGGCTAGGTGCGCTGCCCGCTGCTAGTGATGCTGCCCAACAAGCAGCAGATTTAGCCCAAGGTTATTGTCAACAATTTAATCCAATAATTGCTATGCTCGATCTGCCAGCCAGCCAACGAACCAAGGCGTTGCTCGATTGGCTGAGTGCTAATCCACCACATTGGCTTGGGTTACAAACTGATCTGAGTCAATTGCAACAAACTTGGCAAACAGTGCCCAGCAACATCCAAACAGCACCATTTTTGCGCAACTATCAAATCCAATTAGCTCAGCTTGATCAACAATTAACCTCAGCCCAAACCAGCCTTGGCTTGCTTGAACAAGCTTGGCCGTTGGTTGAAACTGGTTGGGGCTGGCAAAAACCGCTACACTTGTTGATTGCTGGTCAAAATCCGTTGGAGTTGCGGCCAAGCGGCGGTTTTATTGGCAGTATTGCGACGCTCACAATCGAGCAAGGTCAAATTCGCACCATGGCCTACTTTAATAGTGCTGATTTTGCAGCGGTTGCGCCGACTGGTTCAGCCATACCCAAGCCCTACAACGATTATTTACGAGCCTCAATCTGGACTCTGCGTGATGCCAATTGGTGGCCCGATTGGCCGACCTCGGCTCAAAGTTTGCAAACATTTTGGCAATTAAACCAACAACCTGAGGTTGATGCAGTCATCGCACTCGATCTCTATGCCTTGCAGGGCTTGATTCAGGTTTTAGCACCGTTGGAGATCGCAGGCTACGGCCAAATCAGCCAAGCCGAGAGCCTTGAGCAAATTTTTGGGCTGTACGATGGGCGCAGCGTTACTGGCGATAAACAATTTTTGGCGGCCTTGTTCAACAGCACCTTGGAAACTACTCGACATGCCAGTTTTAGCCAATGGCTGGGGATTGGCGCAAGTTTGCAGCAAGCCTTGCAACAACGCCATCTTAGCATCTATTTTAACGATCAACCAAGCCAATCCTTGATGTTGACCAATGGTTGGGCGGGCGCGATGCCAGTGGTTGAACACGATGTACTGGGCTTAGTTGATGCTGATCTATCCTATAGCGACGGCCAGAATTTTATTGAACAACGCATGCAGCTTGAAGTGCAACTTGATGCCCAAGCCCGCCCATTAACCAACACGCTCACGATCACCTATACCAACCGCTACGACGATTGGCGAGCCGATTTGAGCAAACACGCGGTTTATGGCTATTGTTACAACGTTAAGTTGGCGGTGCAGCAGCGCATTCCAGGCTGTTATGGTGATTATGCTCGGGCTTATTTGCCGATTAATGCAATTCCGCTGCAATTAGAGGGAGCAGATACGCCGCCGGATCTCACGCAGGAAGGCCAATTTACCAGCGTTGGTTGGTATATGTTGCTCTACCCCGGCCAAACCCGCACGATTCGCTTGCGCTATTTGCCAAATATTCAAAGCCAGCCTTATCAATTAACTTGGTTCAAGCAAGCTGGAACCTTGGGCCAGCCGATCAGCGTAATCATCAATCAAGCCAATCAGCAAGCTCAATGGCATGGCTCGTTGCGCCAAGATCGCCAGTTTCGGTTTGAGGCTGGCACGATTCAAGCGCCAGCCAGCGATTTGCCTGCCATTGAGCCACAAGAATCCGCCGAGCAGGCTTGGCAATTGTGGCAACAAGGCCAGAACAGTGCCGCGCTCGACCGCTGGCAAACCAGCAACACGCTTGATCGGGCTTTGGATTATGTGGTTGGTTTGCGTTGGACCGCCGATCCAGCAACTGCCAACCAATTATTGAGCCAACTACGGCCATTGTTGCCTAATTCTGGTCGGGCGGCCTTTTTGGCGGGCTGGTTGGCAGAGTGGAATGATGATCAGCCCACAGCCCTACAAGCCTATCAAGCAGCCTTAGAGCATGAGCCAACCAGCCAAGCGGCGCGTTTGGCCTTGGCTTTGCTGCAACTCCAGCTTGGCGATGCTCAGGCCGCTCAAACCACGTTGCAACAGCTTGAAAATCCGCGTTTGGCCTTGCAGCGCTTGGCGTTTGATCGACGTATGGCTGGTGATTTGGCGCAGGCTGAGGGTTATTATCAGCTGCTGTTGACCCTCGACCCGCGTGATCGCGAAATTTGGGAAGAGCGTTATTGGCTGCGGCGTTATGCCAACGATCAGCCTGATTGGCAGGCAGTCGAACAACTGGCGAATCAGGCAATTGCCATCTTTCCCGATGATGCTCAGTGGCTCAGCCGTCGCGCCGAGAGCTACGAGCGCCAAAATTTGCCGCAACAGGCGATTGCCGATTGGCAGCAAGTTACCACAATTTCGCCGACCAATAGTTTGGCTTGGTATTATTTGGGCTTGCAACAACGGGCGCTTGGCGATTGGTCGGCTGCACAATCGTCGCTTGAAATGTTGATTACGCTTGATCCACAGGCTGATTATTATTTAGTGCTGGGCGATACCCTGCGCGAATTGCAATTATTTGATGCTGCCCGTGAAGTCTATGCCAATGCGGCTAAACTTGAGCCTGAGCATCCTGGTTTGGCTGAACGCTGGCGTTTGTTGGAACATAGCCCGTGAGTCGTCGCTTGCTCAAAGATACGGCGCTGTATGCCCTAACTGGGGTGGCAACCAAAATGATTGGGGCATTGCTGCTGCCTTTGATCACGCGCTTGCTCAGCCCTGAATTGTATGGCAGCGTCGATTTGATTAGCCTTGTCGGTTTGTTTGCGATAGAGTTGGTGACGCTCGGCAGCGATTTTGCCTTAGCCCTGTATTTTCATGAAGCCACGATTGAGCGGCGGCGCTTAGTTGGCTCGCTCTGGGTAGCACGGCTACTTTTGGGCTTGTTCATCGCATGGATTGGCCATTTGCTTGCGCCCTATTTGGCGCTGCAATTGCTGCAACGTAGCGATGCCCAAACGATTTTGGCCTTGCGGCTTGGTTTATGGGGACAGCTTGCCAACGGCATCATCAGTTTGTGGTTCACAACCCTGCGCCAAGAGAGCAAAGCGCTACGTTTATTTGGTCTGACGGTGCTGCGAGTAGCCGTGACCGCGTTATTGACAATTGGCTGGATGTTGCAAAGTAGCCAACGTTTGAGTGCTTATTTTGGGGCGATGCTGGTGGTTGATAGTTTGCTGGCGCTCGGCTTGACCCTCCAAATGCGTGGGCAACTGGGCTGGCCCGATTGGCGTTTGCTGCGAACTTTGTTGGGCAAAGGCTTGGGATTCTTGCCACGCTCGATCTATTTTGTGGCGATGACCTTGATCAATCGCCAGATTTTGCTGCATTTTGGCTCGTTGGAGCAAATTGGCCAGTATGCAGCGGCGACCAAAATTAGTTTTATCGTGTGGATTGTGATTAGCGCCGCCAATCAGGCTTGGTTGCCCTATAGCCTGTCGATTGCCAACACCCCTAACGCGAACGCCAATTATCGTCAATATTTAACGAGCTATACGATGTTGATGGGCGCTGCCACAACTGGCTTAGGCTTATTCGCCCCCGAATTGCTGCGGCTTTTGACCACAGGCGATTATCTGCCAGCAGCGCCAGCGGTTGGCTGGTATGCGCTAAATTTAATGGCGATCGGCTTGTTGACGGTGGCGGCAACCGGCCTGACAATCACTAAAACGACCACTGTTTTAGGCCAAACCAGCTTATTGACTGCGCTTTTGAATGTTGGTTTGGCGATTGTGCTCGTGCCATGGTTGGGCTTGGTTGGGGCGGCAATCGCAGCAGCAGGCGATCAACTGATCGCGGCGTGGTTGGTGTATCGCGCGGCTCAAAAACGCTATCCGATTGATTTTGATGTTAAGGCGGTGCTGGGTTGGCTGGGCTTGACGATGGCTTGTGTTGCCTTGGCTAGTTGGCTACCCTTGAGTTTGAGTTGGCCATTGATTGGGTTGAAACTGGCGATTGTTGGCCTATGGTTGGGTTGTTTGTGGCGTTGGGGCCAGCCCAAAATGCTACTGAATTTGCTGAGAAGGTAGATATTCCCTCACCCCCGACCCCTTAGCGGTGGGAGAGAGGAGCACTGCTGCATCGATTCCCCCTCGCTCGCGTGCGGGAGAGGGGGCTAGGGGGTGAGGGCACTACTCCATTGCTAATCATATATTCTAAACTTATGCGTTGATCTCGCGGTTATGGCCTCGGCCAGTTTCATGAGCATAGGCCCATGGCTGAAGATCGGGCGGCTCGATTCCCAACGATGTGAGAATTGCACAAATTTGTTCACGGTGGATGTTGCTATGGTGCAGCGCTTGAGCGATCAAGGCTCCGCCATGAATTTCATAATCGCCTGTTACGAGGGTCACCATTTGCTCAGCATCGAATGGCATAGCCAGAAATTCGGCCCAATTGGTGGCAGCCTGTTCAGCCCAGGCCTGTAGCCGTGCAAAATCGCTGGTCTCTTCGCGGTTGATCAGCCAATCAGGGGCTTTGCCTGAAAGATGTTGCAGATAGCGGGCATCAGCGCGGATGATATGATTGAAGGTGGCGATAATATTCCCGTAGCTGCCCACCACGGTTGTGGCAAGTTGCTCCTCGGAAAGCTGGCTACATGTTTGCAATAACAATGCGGTTGCCCAGCGATTGTGCTGAAACGAATCGAACAGAACTCCGTGCATTTGATCTCCTCTGATTTAAACGATCGATTAGCACGAATGTACTGCAAATAGCGGCAGGTGTCAACGCTAATGCTTGAGCATGGTTGAATTTGGAAGCGTGAGCTGTGGAGATGAGCGGAGTGAGATTATTGAAGTTTGGCGCGTTGGGCGAGGAGTTGCTGGCGCACGATGTCTTGCTTGAGGCTGGTGGTTGAACGAGGCTTGATTTGGCGCGTCAGCTTAAAACTGCCGATCAGCAGGCCACCACCAAGCACGAGTTGCAAACACCCAAAAATCAGATCAACCATCGCTGCCTCAATTAAAACAATTTAGTCGGAATAAACTGTAGAATCAAGTATAGCCGATGGCTGATCTGCTTGTCAAATTACTCGATATGTTTAAAACTGAGGTCGATCGATTGGGCATGCAGATGTTTGACGGCCAGCGTGGCGGGGTGGCTGCGCAACAAGTTTTCAAACTGCTCAAGCTCTTCGGGATGCAAACACCACTGATTGCCGTGATTCAAACTAGTTAATTTCAAATTTGAAATATAGCGAAAGGTCAGCGAAAGCTGCTTAACCGAATCGTCGATCCATTCGCCGTCATCATCGACATAGGTTTTCTCAACCACCAAATGGCGGGTCAAATTATAGCGAAAGCTTGGGTTCAAACCGTTTGGTTCAAGCCCCCATTGAAACAGCAACATATCACCATCGTTAGCCAGATCACAATCGTCAATCCGAATTTCGCGATAGAATCCAAGCATAAGGTTGATCGCATCGTCAATGGCAAGGTATTCAAGCACTTTATCCGATTGTTCTAGCCACAAGTTAAAGCGGTCTAGCACATGTTTTGCTTGCATTCCACGTTCCTATTCTAGCTCTATGATTACGATCCTTGCATGATGGTGTATTGTAAACTATTTATTGTCGTAGTTGGAAACGGCTTGGGTAAATTGGCTTAAACTGGAGGTTGGTGATTTATCGTCTCTTTTTCACCACCCCTCCGCCCCGCCTCAAGGCGGGGAACGCAGGGTGTTTTTATCCCCCTGCACCCCCTAAATGGCAATTGGTGATGTTCAGACGTTTGCTGATGAAATTGAGAATATTGTTGTGCTTACGTCCTGACCCCTAATTGCTGATCACTGACCCCTCGTTCACCACTCCTCCGCTCCACCTCAAGGCGGGGAATGCAGGGTGTTTTTATCCCCTGCATCCCCTAAATGGCAACTGGTGAGGCGTTCGCTGATGAAGTGAGGTCGGCATGGTTCGAAGTGTAAGAAGTAAACCTTAGAAGATTGTGGCTCCCCTCGCCCACTACGGCGAGCGAGGGTTTGAGGGTGAGGAAACGGTTGGGACAACTCTTGCTTAGTTTTGGCCTGCTTCGCCTGCCATAATCACGGCGATTGGTTTCATACGGGCAAGGGGTTTGATCAAATCGGCTTCAAGTTGCAATTCCATCACTCGTTCGATGTCTTTGTAGGCCAACGGCGATTCATCGACGCTCCAGCCTTCGACATGCACACCATGTGCTTTGATGACTTTTTTGGCTTCGCTTGGGCTGATCGTGGCACGAGCTTTGGAGCGGCTGAACAAACGGCCTGCTCCATGCGAGGCGCTATGCAAGGCTTCAGGGTTGCCCAAGCCTTCAACCACATACGAAGCCGAAGCCATGCTGCCTGGAATCACCCCGCGCACGCCGACTCCAGCAGGCGTTGCGCCCTTGCGATGCACAATCAAATCGCCTTCGCGCCAAGCAAAATTATGGTGATTTTGAATGGTAGCAATTGGTTGGAGTTTGGTGCGTTGGGCAAACAAGCGGTGGATCACTTCATGATTAGCTTGGGCAAAAGCTCCGGCTAATTCCATAGCGGCCCAATATTCTTGGCCGGCCTCGCTATCCAAATCGAGCCATTCGTACATTTTGGGCACGTTGGCTTGCCGCGCAGTTTCTTGCACGGCGATGTTGCTATAGTGCTTGGCAATAGCATAGCCAACCCCACGCGAGCCGCTATGGGTCAGCAAGCCCACAAATTGGCGGGGCAAATCGTTTTCGCCAATTCGTTCGCCAACCACGATATTGGCAAAGTGGTTGCCGCTGCCGCTCGTGCCAAGTTGGGCGATGGCTTTTTCGCGCAAGCTCCGGGTTTGAGCGGTGATATTCCAATGTTTGATGCCTAAAATTGGATGATCTGGCCCACGTTTGCGGGTCGCACCTGAGCCAAACACCGTCACGTCAGCCAAATCACGAAATAATTGCTCATGCTGGCGTTGGATTTCCATGGGTGCTTCAGCAAAAATCGTGAGATGCATGCGGCAGCCAATATCAACCCCAACCATCATGGGCGAGACAGCATTGTGAGCGGCAAAAACCCCGCCAATCGGCAAAGCAAAGCCCGGATGAGCGTCGGGCATCAAGGCTCCTTGGGCGGCAATTGGCAGGCGCAAGGCCAACAGCAATTGCTCCAAAGCAGCGGCTTCAATATCAACTCCAATTTGGCCATAGGCCTTGTAGGGCTGTGGCTGCTCATTGATCCGAGCTAATTCGGTGGGCTTGCCAAATTCAGCCTCGACTTGGGCTACAATTTGCAAATCCTTGGAGCCGCTTTTTTTGAGGGCGGCGGCATACTTAGCAATGGCCGTGAAGCGTTTATCGCCACGCCATGGCTTGAGTAAAACGTTGAGTTTCATAAATTTGAGGCTCAATTCTAGGCCAGAGCGTTGAGCTACCGGCGGTTATTCAATCTCCAACCACTATACTGAAACGCTGCATGCTCAAGCATCAGGCAGAATGTTGACATAGGCTCAGTCTAAATCCCGAGAACCTACCAGCCGCTAGACTTGTTAGTGAGTTTTACCATAGCGTAGTCGTAGCATCGTGTTGAGGTATTCGATGAAAACGGGGATGTCAAAGGGTTTGGAGAGGTAGGCATCTGCGCCTGCATCGGCTCCACGTTGAAAATCAACCTGTTCGGAGCGCACGGTCAGCATCATCACCGGAATGCTATAGCTCATTTTGATGCGGCGGCAAACTTCTGTGCCTTCGAGCATCGGCATATTCACATCAAGAATCACTGCATCGGGGCGTTGGCTAACGACTTTTTGTAATGCTTCCAACCCGTCACGGGCAATCGAAACCCGATGGCCTTCGAGCGCCAACACCTGTTGAACCAAACGAATAATATCTTGGTTATCATCAACCAATAAAATGTGCATACGGCCTCCAAAAAGTGCAATGGAGCCATTATACTCAGCATGTCCCCCACGATGGTGATGAAGTATCCCCCAAAAGTCCTGTTTTTGGCTGTGACACAGTTTTGGTTGTAACAGGTGGTTCGAGATAATGGCTTTGCTGTTTGAGTTGATCAGCAGCTTTGGCATAGCCGCCGTTGTTGCCATCAATAAAATGCACTTGGCGACCCATGCGCTCAAACACGATACAGGTCATCAAGGCACTATCGGAAACATGCAGGCCATAGTTAAGTCGTCCAGCCGCCCGTTCAGCATTCAGAAATTGCTCAAGTTGCTGGCGTTGTTCAGGCGTTCCGGCAATCACCATGCGCAGCATTGCATCGTATTTGCGATAATCGGTGCTAGCTTGCAAAATCTGGGGATATTCGGCCCAGTCGGTTAATTCGGTTTTGGCTCCAGTTGCCAACAGCAATTTGCCGAGCAGATTCAGCCACCAAATATTATTGAGATAGCGCAATTGTTGCAGTTTGCTGGAGCCGCCGCGCAAACGAGCTTCGCCCCATAAATCTTTCAGCCGCAAGGTTAAACTTAGTTGTTGCACATCGACGGGGTGATGCGAATCGCCAGTGCCGTAGATGGCCTCAATCTGCTCGATAACTTGGCGATTGATCGCATTGCGCTGGTCGCTGGTGTTGGCTTCGGCCCGAACTAAGAGCGAAACTGTTTCGCCATAACGGCTGGGAATTGCTTGCCAGCGACATTCGAGTCCATCGAGCAACCCTGACTGATCGCTTGGGTTGGCATCTAACAAATATTTTGCGCCTGCCACGGGATCTTTGATCGTTTGTTCGACGAAGGTCAACCCATCACCGTTGATCATCGCTTGGGCATAATTATCCGAGGCGGCGAATTTGGCAATTTCGAGCTGATAGCGATGGGCATAAACTTCGCTGACTGGCATAATGCCCACCCGCAAATGCAAATTGTAGGCCGATTCGCTCAAATGCTGCACTGCTTGTAGCGCTGGTTTGGCTTGCTCAACTAACCATGGCGGCAATAAGACGGTTGCGCCATCGCCGCCGAACACAAACGGGATATCGAGATTGGGTTGCAAATTGAGCAAGGCCACAATCGTGCTAGCGCCAATAAAATTCACATCTTTGTAGCGCCCCTCGCCAATTGCCTTGGTCGATTGCTCAATATCGCTCACCACAATAACCCAATCGTCAGGAACGCGATGGTAGCAATTGGCATCGGTAATTTGGACAAAATCGGTGATAATGGGTAAGGTTGCATAGAAGTTGTGCGCCATCGATAACCTCGATTATGAAAGGGTTTGCAACTGGATTTGGCCGTTCGCTAAAGCAATATATTACATAATAAACATTACAATAGAGTTTACGCAATCTAAGCCAATTGGATGGATTGTTGAGCAAGGAGTTTTCTGGCATGCGTTGGATGTTATTAGTTTTCGTCGGTTGTAGTTTAGTTGCCTGTGGTGGCACGACCAACAATCCCAGTGCAACGGCGGTTGCTAGCCTTGAGCCAACTACTCAAGCGGTGGTGGCAAGTGTTGTGCCAACGAATCCAATTGTAGCAACACCTGCTGCTACGCCGACTCGTTTGCCCACCCAAACCGTTGCTCCCGAAGTTACCAGCAAGCCAGTTGAGCTGGATACGCCCACCTTGAACGACCAAAATGCGCCGCCAACCGCCGCGCCGCAGCCAACCGCCGATGCCAGCAGTGCTCCCAGCCAACCTGTACGTATGGTGATCGACGCGATTGGACTAGATCTTGCGCCAGTTTCGGTGGGCTTGGATCAACGTAATGTGCCGATTGTACCCAAGCACGATGCAGGCTGGTATAACCTGAGTGCTCAGCCGGGCCAAGGCGAAAATGTAGTGTTTTGGGGCCATGTGCTGCGCTGGAAGGACGCGCCGAATGTGCCAGCCCCCTTTGCCCGCGTTAAGGATGTGGCAATCGGTGAGACAATCACGGTTTATAGTGCTGATGGCAGTCAATATCGCTATCGGGTGACTGAGCAAGTGTGGGTCACGCCTGATCAAGTGCAATATATTTTGCCCGTTGGCTCAGAGCGTCTGACCCTAGTTTCATGCATTGGCGATCAAGTGATTGTTGAAGGTAATTTAGAAATGAGCCATCGCTTGATTACGATTGCCGAGCCAATTCGCTGAGGTTGTGTCTATGTCTGAGAGCCTGCCAAATCTGCATGTGCCATCAATTCAAACGCTAGGTGAGCGCTATGGCAAACTGCGTTTATGGTGGTATATGTTCGTAGTGGTGTTTGTGGGCGATTTTTGGGCCATGATGGCAATCTTTCTGATTGACAAATTGACTGAACAATCAAACCTGCCCGTGCTTTGGCAACTTGGTTCACAACGTTTGAGTTTCGACAGCATCGCTTTGGCATGTTTGCTCTTTGCTGGCTTAGGCTGGCTCATGGGCTGGATGTTACGCAAAGTTGCGGTTTGTCGGTTGCGTTCAGTCGTTTTGGCGGCGTTGATCGGCTATTGGTCGGCCTATATTGTGTTTAATTGGCCGCCCAGCCAACGCCTAATTACCAATATTCCGCATCCCACCTACTATCGGCATATGGTGATGGCGATGCTCACACCAATTGGCTGTGTGGCTGGACCGATTGCCTTGGTAATGCGGCCAACCCGTTGGGCCTGGGTTTGGCTGCTCAGTCAATTGGCGATGGGATTTTTGATTACCAACCTCAGCTATCTTTTGATACGTTATGATTTTGATGGCTCAATTGTTTTTTTCGGCGTTAGCCTCATGGCGGGTTACCCACTTGTTCTGAGCATGTGGTTTAGCTATTATTTACGTCGCCAAATCGTGCCCTTCTAGCCGCCATTTGGGCCTATAATTGGAAAACTATGAAACAATCTGTACCTGCATCTGCCCGTAAATTATTGGATAGTCGTTGGCTCAAAGTTGGAATTGGGGTCAAGCGTTGGTTGGCATTAATGCTGTTTGGCCTAATGTTCTCGGCCTTGGGCCTGGCTTTTGGCTTGCGTGAACTGTATACCACAGTTGAGTTACCAGCGATTTTCTATTATTTGACCCTGCAATTTTGGCCGCGCACCATTCGCATGATCATTTTGTGTTTGGTGGGGATTTCAGCCACTGGCTTTGCTTTTCGCCATCTTAATCGGGTATTGCTCAGCGCCGCCTTGCCGCGCAATACCGCCCCGATCGATTTGGCTGAAACCTTGATTGGCCGTAGCCGCACCCGTCATGGCCCCAAAGTCGTGGCAATCGGTGGCGGTCACGGGCTTTCGACCTTGCTCAGTGGCCTCAAACAATATACCGATAATATTACGGCGATTGTGGCGGTTGCCGATGATGGTGGCTCTTCAGGCCGCATTCGCCAAGAATTTGGCATTCTACCACCAGGCGATATTCGGCGTTGTTTGGCTGCCTTGGCCGAGGCTGAACCATTGATGACCCGTTTGTTTGAGCATCGTTTTCAGGCTGGCAGCCTCGAAGGCCATACCTTTGGCAATTTGTTTATCACTGCCTTGGCTGAGGTGACTGGCTCGTTTGGCGAAGGCGTGCGCGAGGCCAATCGAGTCTTGGCGGTGCGTGGCCAAATTGTGCCAGCCACACTTGATGATGTGGTGTTATGGGCCGAATTGGAAAATGGCGAACATATCAGCGGTGAATCGCGCATCGCCAAAAGTGGCCAGCGGATCAAACGAGTCTATCTCCAACCACATGGGGCGTTGGCGGTACGCGCTGCGATCAAAGCGATCGAAGAGGCCGATTTGATTATCGTCGGCCCGGGCAGTTTGTACACTAGCCTGCTTTCGAGTTTGATGATCAGCGAAATCAACCAAGCGATGCGTGAGGCGGTGCAGGCAGTGCGAGTGTATGTTTGCAATGTGGCGACCGAGCCAGGCGAAACCGACCATTTTGGGGTGCGCGACCACTTACAAGCCCTTGTTGAGCATGTTGGCCCCGACGTATTCGACGTGGCCTTGGCCAATAGCGACGATCGCCAAAACCATCGTTTTGCGCCCGAATGGCAAGGCCGCACCACGATTGTGCCACTCGATCAAACCCAAGATTTGCCAATTCGTGTTCGCACCGCCAACGTGATCAATCCGGCCAACCCACTGCGCCATGATCCGGTGCGCTTGGCACGGGAGTTGATGCGGGTGCTCGAAAAAGAACGCCAAATGGGCCGCTTGTGACAGATATTGACACATTGTTGTGCTAGGGTCGGGGTTAGGGGTCAGTGGCTGGGGAATTGTATGCCCTCACCCCCTAGCCCCCTCTCCCGCCCAGCGAGGCGAGGGGGAACCAGCCCATCATGATCATTGGATAGCCCCTCTCCCGCCGCAGTGGGAGAGGGGGCGGGGGTGAGGGAAGGTATATATTTGATCAAGCCAACTACCAGAGGAGCACCGCATGCCACTCGATTTTAATCAAGTTGGCCAACAAATTAAGCAAATGGGCGGCGATTTACGCCAGAATAACGATCAACAGCAACATCTAGTCAGCGCTGCTTGGCGTGGCTTGGAAGAAGAAAGCCATCGCTGGGAGCACTGGCAACGGTTTACCCATGAAAATTATTTGCGTGGGCCTTGGTTGCTGGCAGCCCCAACTGAACCCATGGATCAATTCTACAATTTGCCAAGCTGCCCGACAAGCTATTGTATTGGAGCCGTCGATGGCTCACAGATTGATGTTGATCGCCATTGGATGGTTGAATGTTTTTTGATTAATATGGGCTATGTGACGATTCAATATGGTCAACAGCCAGCTTCCAAACTCTACTCAGTGCCAGCCTTACATTATCATGATCATGAACTCTTTTTGCACGACAAGGATGGCCGTAGTTATAAAATGGCCGGAGCCTTGGTGCATGCCGAACGTGATACTCGTGAAGGGATTGCCTTAGCCCTATTAGCGCAAGAAATTCTTGAAAATAGTGTTGCGCCGTTAGTAGCAATGCAAGATGGAACGCTGATTCGTTGGTCGCTGGGTGGGCTTGATCCATGGGTTCGTTCGCATTTTTTGCAGCGCTATCTGGCTGAGGGCTTGGCGGCGTTACGAGCCGCCGATGTGCCAACCTGCTCGTATATTAGTAACCCCAAAGCCCCCGATGTAACAGGTTTAGCACGACTGATTGCCTGTAAAGGAACTCCTAGCCCGCCTGAAAATCCGGTTGATCCTTACCCTGGTTTGAATGATAGTAAGTTGTTTGGCTATGGACGACTGAAAAGCGGCCAACGCAGTGCGATTTTTAAAAGCCTCTCCAAAATTAATGTTGAAGAATATGGCGAACACGCGATTTATTTCTTCTATTTAAATGTTGGCGCTGAATTAGCACGGATCGAGATGCCCGAATGGGTGGCGCAACGCCCCGAATGGGTTGATTTGATTCACGCAGTAGCGTATGATCAAGCGCATCGTGGTGGTGGCTATCCGGTGGCTTTAGCACGAGCGCATGAGCAAGCCGTGGTGCGCGAAAGCGATCGCCGGGTGTTTCGCCAGATGATCGAGCAAGCGCTGTGGCATGCCCGTTTGAACAATGGCTCATCATTAAAACAAGATGCCAAAGCCCAAGTGCGGGTTTAACTCTTTTAGCTATAGCCTATCCTCGATAGCCTATACCCAACGCATATGACAGAACAACGAATTGGTGAAGTGATCGAAGCAAGCTCGACCCAATGGACAACCGGAGCCTATGAATTATTGAATGCGCCGCCATTTGGCTCGTTGATCAAGGCTGGTTGCTATGACAACGATTTATGCATTTATGGCTTAGTCTATGATATTCGCACAGGCAGCCGTGATCTTGGCGGCAAGGCCATGGTGCGTGGTGGGCGGCGCTACGATGGCAGCGAGTTCTACGATGGCCAAATTTATAGCGAACATCCTGATCTAGCGGCGGTGCTACAAACCGAGTGGAGTGCTTTGGTGATTGGCTATGAGCGAGCAGGCCGGATTATTCACTATCTGCCGCCGCAACCGCCAACTGTGCACTACAGCGTGCATTTATGCGATGATGACACAGTGCAGCGTTTTACCCAGCATTGCGATTTCTTTCGCATGGTGTTGCATGCCAATTTGCCGATTGCTGATGAATTGCTGGGCACGGCAATTCGCCATGCGGCAGCGCTACAAGACAATCGGCGTGAATATGAATTGTATGCAGGCCGTGAATTAGCGCGGTTGTTGCGCGATGACTATGATCGCTTGCGCGTGTTGGTGCGAATGTTGACTAGTTAGGAGCCGATTATGCCAAATTTGATTGTCAATGGTCGTGAGTATCGCAGTGTTGATGAAATGTCCACCGAGGATCGCCAACTCTATCAACAAACCATGGGCTTGTTGGGCGATCACGATGGCGATGGCGTGCCCGATATTTTCAATCAACCTGGCAAGGTTCAAGCAGTCAATCTCAATCAACAGCAGATCAATCTGACAAATGGAGCCAACGATCAACTTAAGCAAGTGTTTGTTGATCGTGATGGCAATGGTATTCCTGATATCCTTGAAGGCCAAACCAATTTCGGCAACCCTCAAAGCAATTTTGGTAATCCTCAAACCACCAATAGTTCGACTACTTGGAAAACCGCTGCCCCAACCGCCGATCCGCTTGGTGGTTCGCCCTTGCCTTGGAACCAACCCCAACAAAACAATGGCTTTATGCTTGGTTTAGTGGTTGGCGGGGTGGTGATTGGAGCCGCTTTATTGATTTGGCTTTTGTTGCTGTAGCAATGTTAAGCAAACAACCATCCTCAGTTGCTGAGAATGGTTGTTGAATCAACTTAATTTAGTTGTGGAAGCGCACGACGTTGAAGGGCAAATCATCAAGGCCGCGCAAAATCAGGGTTTCGTTGACCAAATCGCTAGGCAGAATTTCGGCCACGCCTGGCGCTTCGAGCACTTGCTGAGTCACCACCAACTCGGCATAATTGGCGCTCGATTGCACTCGTGCTGCCGCATTGACCGTTGTGCCAAAGTAATCCAGCCGATCGTTTAATGTTACGGCGAGGGTTGGCCCAGCATGCACGCCAACTTTGAGCGTCAAACGCTCATCATCGCCTAGTTCACGGTCGATATTAAATTGCTCAATTGCTGCTAAGGCATTTTGGCCAGCCTTGACCGCTGCCGCGCCATCAACGAACACTGCCATAATTGCATCGCCAATGGTTTTGACCACCGCGCCACCTGCTTGATCGACCACATTAAACAAGATGTTGAAGTGTTCGCGCACCAAGCTATAGGCCCGTGGATCGCCTTTACGCGCATATAAGGCGGTTGAGCCACCAAGATCGGTGAACATCAAGGCGGCCCATTTGATTTGGAAGCTTTCGCCATCGGGCAATGGTTCGTCGATAAACAAATCGCGGAAGGCTTGTACGGTCAATAATTCGTGCGAGGTTGTTACGCCCAAGCGTTGATCAACTTCTTCGCGCCATGGAGCATTCTCGATGCCTGCTGGCAAACTGCGCACCTGCGCCGCCACTGTGAAGGTGACATGAATGCCTTCATCGAGCTTGGCGGGGAAATTATCGCGGCACATGGCACAATATTGTTGTGAATGCGCTTGAGTCAATTTATCAAAAGCATGAGCTTGATAGCCGCAATAAATGCAACGGGCTTCCCAATTTAGGTCAAATAAGCCAACGCGCACTGCTGCGGCCATCAATTGTAGGCCCGTCCGCCGCGAAAGCCCTAACGCTTCGGCCAAATATGCTGGATTAAAGCGATAGAGCATTGCACCTGGTGCTGTATCCACTATGCTGGTGAGAGCAGTGCGAACTGTTGCAGCTACGCCATAGTTAGCCAATTCTGCGACCAACGTGCTACTTGATGTTGAATGTTGTTCTTCGTTCAAAGCCATACCATAGCCTCCTAGATACCTATAAAATTGTAGCACTGTCTGGTCGCAATGGGCAGCCCAAATCGAAATAGTTGCTAAACGCTGCGAGCTGCCCCACGCGATTCGATGTAGCTCAGCGATTGATGGCGGAAGTAGGTATCATACAAATCGGCATAATGCCCGCCTTGCTGCATCAGCTGATCATGGTTGCCTTCTTCGATAATTTGGCCTTGATTCAGCACAATAATTCGATCGGCTGAGCGCACGGTTGAAAGGCGGTGGGCAATCAAAATCGCTGTCGAGCGCGAAAGAATCAAATCCATGGCTTGCTGAATTTGGGTTTCAGTAAATGGGTCGATGCTGGCAGTTGCTTCATCGAGAATAAAGATCGCTGGTTGGGCCGCCAAGACCCGTGTCAAGGCCACCAACTGGCGTTGACCAAGCGAGAGTTTATTGCCGCGCTCGCCAACGTGCGATTGCAAGCCTTGGGGCAAGGTTTCCAGCCATTCGCCGCCACCAATTTGGTTGGCAACTGCTTCAAGCTCAGCATCGCTCAGTTGGGGCGCTGCATAGCGAATGTTATCGGCAACTGTGCCATCAAACAAAAACGGGGTTTGGGTCACAATTCCCAATTGCTGGCGATAGCTGCGCAAATCCAAGCTGCGAATATCATGGCCATCAACGGTAATCTTGCCTGATTGAAACTCGTAGAAACGGGTGATCAATTTGGCGATACTCGATTTGCCAGCACCTGTATGCCCGACCAAGGCAATGCTCTCGCCTGGCGCAATCGTCAGGCTAAAATCGTTCAGTACAGGCTCTTTGCGCCCATAGCGGAACTCAACATGATCGAACACAATTTCGCCACGCAAGCGTTTGGTAGTTTGCTGATCGTGTTGTTTGACGCTATGTTCAGCATCAATCAAGGCAAAAATTCGCTCAGCTGCCGCCAAGCCAGCCTGAAATTGGCTCCAAAAAGCCGAGATGTTCAGCAAAGGAAACCAAAAGAGATCAACCGAGCGCACAAAGACATACCAAGCCGCCAAGCTAATTGTGAGATCGATCACCGACAAGCCGCCCCAATAAATTAAGGCCGCTGTGCCAAAGCCAGAAACAATGTTCAGCGTCGGAAACACATTTGAGAGCACAAAGCCGCGCCGCAAATTGACCCCATACGATTGTTGGTTGATCTCGCTGAATTCGCCATAAATGCGGGCTTCTTGGCGAAAATTCTTGGCGATGCTAATCCCAGTCACAGCTTCTTGAATTGAGCTATTGACCTCACCCAGCACCTGAAAGCCTTTGCGGGTGACAAAACGCGCTAACCGCCGAAAGCCCAAAGCCAAGCCAATCACAATCGGGGTGAAGCCAATAATGCCCAAGCTGAGCGGCACTGAAACGCTGAGCAAATAGATCAACAAGGCAATTACGGTGAGCACCTGGCTGACGATTTCGATGATCAAGCGTGAAACTTGGGCAAATTCTTGGGTATCCGAGGTGATGCGGCTGATGATTCGGCCTGAACGCAGTTCATCAAAAAACGATAAATCATGGCTAATGGCCGCGTTAAAGGCATCATTGCGTAAAGCGCTAATCACATCGGCCACAATTTGAGCGGTCATGCGTTGGCGCAACCAGCCCATGGCCCATTGCAGCACCCCAAAAACCACCCCACCACTGGCGAGCAACCAGATAAAATTCCAATCAGGGTTGGCTTCGCCAATCCGCTGAACGGCTTGGGCTACCAAAAATGGCGGGATGGTATTGAGCAAGCCCAAGCCACAAATTAGGGTGATGGTCCAAAATGCGGTGCGCCGATGAGCACGAAAATAGCTCAACATGCGCCCCATTAATTCGCGGTCGCCATACTGACGATCATAATTTTCGGTATCTAATCCTGCAAACATAAGCACCTTTTTGGAAAGGATGAAGGATGAGGGATGAGGGATGAAAAATCAAACCCTTTCTTCATAATTCACCTTCATAATTCATAATTTGGCAAAGATTGCCCGATAGGCTTCGGATTGCTGCATGAGATCTTCGTGCGTGCCAACGGCGCTGATTGTACCTTTGCGAATCACGATGATCAGGTCGGCCCAGCGAATTTGCGAAAGCCGATGGGTAATCAAAATTGTGGTGCGATCTTGCGAGGCTTGTTCAATCGCTTGTTGAATCCGATCTTCAGTTGCGCTGTCGATCGCGCTGGTCGAATCATCAAGCACCAAGATTGTGGGATCGGTCAAGAAAGCCCGCGCCAAAGCCAAGCGTTGGCGTTGCCCCCCAGAGAGCGTTACGCCGCGTTCACCGATGATCGTATCGTAGCCATCGGCGAGCCGCCCGATAAAATCGTGGGCTTGCGCCGCTTTGGCGGCTTCGATAATTTGCGCGCGGGTGGCATTAGGCACACCAAAACCAATATTATCGGCAATTGAGCGCGAAAACAAGAAAATATCTTGCTCGATGATCGAGATTTGGCGACGCAAAGCTGCTAAATTCCAATCGCGCACATCAACGCCATCGATCAAAATGCGGCCTTCGCGGGTATCGTAGGTGCGGTTGAGCAATTTGGTGAGCGTGGTTTTGCCTGCGCCAGTTTGGCCGACTAAGGCTACAGTTTGACCAGGTGCAATTCGAAAACTGACTTTTTGTACCGCATCAACCTCGCTATGATAGCCAAACGCCACATTTTCAAAGACAATTTCGCCGCGCATTGGCTCGGCATAGCCTTGGGCATTTTCATCAAGCTCGGTTTCGGTGGTAATTAATTCCAAAATCCGTCGCCCACCTGCGAGGCCGCTCGAAAGCTGCGAGTAGGCAAATTGGGCGGTAAAAGTTGGGAAGCCAAACAACAGCAACAGGCCATTGAATGAAACCACATCGCCAACATTAATCAGGCCATTGCGAAAAAGAATTAGGCTATGAATAAAGCCCAAGCCTTGGCCTAAACCAAGCAATAAGACTGGCAAAAAGACCGCTTCCACATTGCCTTGAGCCACAAAGGCATTACGCCATTTGGTCACGGCAGCCCGAAAACGATTACGCTCACGCTCTTCTTGGGCGGTAGCTTTGACCGTTTCTACGCCATCGATTGCTTCGGCCAAGGTGGCGTTGAGTTCACCAAAACTTTGGCGCACTGCCGTGGTGACAGGCTTGAGTTGACGTAAATAATGCCAAACCAACAGCCCATAAAACACCAAATAGAGAATTGGCACAACCAGCAGTTGCGGGTGGGGCGAGGCAATCAGCGGCATAATTAAAAACATTGCCGAGCCGACCACCAAGTTGACCCCAGGATTGAGCATCAAGTTCATTTCGCGCACATCGTTGGTGGCGCGGGCCATCACATCGCCAGTTGGTTGGCTATCGTGGAAGGCCATACTTTTGCCCAATAAACTGGTGTAGAGTTCATCGCGCACATCGCGTTCGAGCCGTTGGCCGATCACTTCTGAGGAGAAATTGCGCAATAACTGCACAAATGCTCGCAAAAATTGCCCGCCAACAATTAGCAGAGCTGCCCACCACAAGCCATTTTTATCGCCAGCTTTAACTGCCTCGAAGGCTTGGCCCGTGACGACTGGCACTTGGGCGGCGAATAATGCATTGCCAAATGCCCCAATAAATAGCCCGATTATCCACCAAAGATTGCGCCGCGCGTGCGACCAAACCCAGCGCAACGGCGTTGAACGATTGATCTTCCACGATCGTTCAACCACAAATTCACTATTCGAAAGCGCCATGAAATCCCTTTCCAGTTGGAAGCGTCTGCTGGATATTTTACCATTGAAACACTGTTGCTACTGCCCTACTTATGACTGATTGCACATAAGATGATAAATTTTGGACGAGGGGTTAGGGTTTAGTTGTCAGGGGCTGGTACGATAGATCAAAGAGCATAGAACATAGGGATTGAGGAACTGCTACTAGGGTCGGTTTAGGGATCAGGTGTTGAGCATAGCAGCATAATCAAACAAAGCTGTGGCAATCTGTGGCAAAAAAATTAACCTTCGTGCTCTTCGTGTCCTTCGTGGATCGGTATTTCGGCGGATTGACAAGCAAGCACAGGCTGAATAGAATAGCCAACAATTGAAAACGACGTTGACGCGGAAGAGTAAGCAAAAGCGCACTTGTCCAGAGAGTTATCCCTTGGCTGCGAGGATAATCAAGCTGTCTTTGCTGAATGGCCCGCTGAGTTGCTCACCAAATCTGGGTTGCTACCTGGTAGTAGGCTGAGCCGTGATTGCCTCCGTTAGCGGGCTACGAGCGCGTAACTATTATGATGGTTGCGAATTCGGGTGGTACCGCGAGAATCAAGCCGTCTCTCGTCCCGTATGTGGATTCGAGAGACGGCCTTGTTTTAGTTAGACGGAGTACAGCATTATGAGTTCGTTACCACGAGTTTTTTCGGGCATTCAACCATCAGGCAACTTACACCTTGGCAACTATTTGGGGGCGATTCATACCTGGGTGCAAGAGCAAAATCAATACGATAATTTCTTCTGTATCGTCGATCTCCATGCGATCACCGTTCCGCAAGATCCAGCCGAGTTGCGCAAAAATGTGCGCGATTTAGCGGCGTTGTATTTGGCGGCAGGCATTAGCCTTGAGCATGCCACAATTTTTGTTCAATCGCATGTGCCAGCTCATGTTGAGTTAGGTTGGATTTTAAATTGCCAAACACCCTTGGGCTGGTTGAATCGTATGACCCAATTTAAGGATAAATCGCAAAAGCAAGAAACCGTAGCGGCTGGCTTGATGAATTATCCTACCTTGATGGCTGCCGATATTTTGCTCTACGATACCCAAGTTGTGCCCGTTGGCGATGATCAACGGCAGCATATTGAGCTAACCCGCGATATTGCCGAGCGCTTTAATCATCTCTATGGCGAAACCTTTGTGATTCCCGAGGCCTTGATTCGGCCTGTGGCGGCGCGGGTGATGGGCTTGGATGACCCAACCCAAAAGATGAGCAAGAGCAATAAAGCAGCCAATCATTCGATTCCTTTGTTGAGCGATTTGAAGGCAACCCGTAAAGCAATTATGCGGGCGGTCACCGATTCGGGCAGCGAGATCAAATTCGACGAAACCCGACCTGGGGTCAACAATCTTTTGGGGATTTACCAAGCCTTGACTGGTAAGGATAAAGCCACGATTGAGGCTGAATTTGAAGGCCAAGGTTATGGTAAGCTCAAGGGTGCGGTTGCCGATGTGGTGATTGCAACCTTGGAGCCATTGCAACAACGCTACAACCAGCTCACCGCTGATCCAGCTGAACTCGATGGGATTCTCAAACGCGGCGCTGAACGGGCTGCCGAAGTTGCCAATGCTACCTTGTTGCGGGCCTATCAACAACTTGGGCTGCGCTAATTTTTAAGGGTTTAGTTTTTGATCCACGAAGGACACGAAGAGCACAAAGCGGGTGGGCTATAGGCTTTTAGAATGATTTATATCATTAAGAGCGATCAGCATGCCCTCACCCCCAGCCCCTCTCCCACTGCGGCGGGCGAGGGGAGCACTCCGAGAGCAATTCCCCCTCGCCTCGCGTGCGGGAGAGGGGGCTAGGGGTGAGGGATTGTCATCATTGCAATGTCTCAAAATGTTCCGATAGCCTCCAGCCTTACTTCGTGTCCTTCGTGCTCTTCGTGGATCAAATTACGGCAGCCATTCAATGATTGAGCCATTGACGAAAGGCGCGGCGGCTTGGCCCGAGCCAATTTCATAGATAAATGTGCCTTGGCCAATCGTTTCGTAGGTGACATAACGGCGATCGGGTGACCACTTGCCCCAAACCCGAATTTCATACGAGCCGCCGCTGCTGGGTGGAGCTACCAACTCCTTATCGCCAGTGTCGGCATTGATCAGCAGCAACGAGCCATCGTTATAATTATCGAGCATATACCAATTGGCATCGGGCGAAATTCCGCTCAGGTAAAAATCGCCAATTTTTTGCAGGGTTTCAACCTCGCCCGTGGCTGGGTCGAGCAAACAAACCCCACGATCAAAGTTTGAACGATCGCAAAAATCGTCATAGATAATTTTGCTATCTTTGGTCCACCACGCATCAGAAGTAAACACATCGGCGAGTTTGGTCTGATTACTGCCATCAGCATTAATCACATTGAATTCGATGCCATCCTGGCCTGCAGCAAACAAAATTGTTTGATTATCAGGCGACCAACTCAAGGGATCGAAATCAATCAAGCCAGTGGTTGTCAGTTGTTTTTCGCTATTGCTGGCCAGATCAAAAACATACAGATTTTGATCTTCCTTGGTTTCAAAATCGATGTCACTGGTAACAAAGGCAAACTTGCTGCTATCAGGCGACCAGCTCAAGCTTTGGGGTGCGAGATCCTGCAATTCAATCACGCTACGGATATTCGTGCCATCACCATCAGCTAAATAAATGCTAGTTTTTGCGCCGTCGCGTACAAAAAAGGCCATGCTTTGGCCATCAGGCGACCAACTCAATAAATCGTTGTAATAGGCCTGTCCGCCAAGATCAAGCGGGCTGACTGAGCCAGTGCTCATGGTTTGGCGCACCAATTCAAAGCTATCATCAAGATAAATCAGCTCGCCAGAGAGATCAGTTGGGGCGCTACCACCAGCCGCTTGAGTTGGCAAATCATTGGATTCATTGGTTGGCGTTGGCTGATCGACTGGATCACTTTGGCCTTGGGTTGGCTCGACAGTTGGCTCATTGGTTGGTTCGACCAGTGGATCGCCAGCGACTTGTTCGGTTGGTTCGGCGATTTTAGTTGGAATCGGTGTCCAGGTTGGGCCAGTCGCAACATTGCCACTTTCGCCGTTGTTTGAATCATTGTTGCCGAGGAAATAATACGCCCCAGCACCGCCCCCAACCAACAGCAAGGCCAAGCCACCGCCAATTAACCAACGCCCAAGGTTATTCGATTTTGCCGAAGGTTGGGCATAGTTGGGTTGTGCAGGCGGAGTATATTGAGGCAGCGGAAAATTGGGCTGGGTTGATGGCCCCTGCCCATAACTGGTTGAGCTAGTAGGGCTTTGGTAGTTGTTAACAACTTGGGTTGGTGGATCATTCAGTGGTTGCGTGCCGCTCCGCCGTGGCGCATACGGCGAATCATCATGATCGCTGCCACTTGGCAAGGGCTGCGAACCAAAAACCCCGCTGCCTAGCACTTGGGTTGATTGACCTGCGGCAGGCTGCCGCGAGCCACATTCAGAACAATAGACCGAGCCATCGGCAAGCGCGGCTCGACAAACTACACACGATTGAGCCATAACTACTCCTTACACATTGGCTTCGCTCGAAGCCGCTCCGCTACATTTGCACTCCCAATACATCTGCAACGGTGAAAATATCTTTATCGCCCCGCCCCGACAGATTGACCAAAATAATGCTTTCTTTGCTCATGGTGGGGGCTAAACGCACAGCTTCGGCAATCGCATGCGACGATTCCAAGGCTGGGATAATGCCTTCGGTTCGACAGAGCAGCTGAAAGCCATTCAAAGCTTCTTCGTCGGTTGCATAGGTATAGAAAGCCCGTTCTTCATCGTGAAGCCACGCATGCTCTGGGCCTACAGCAGCATAATCGAGGCCAGCAGAAATGCTATGGGTATTGGCAATTTGACCATCGCTATTTTGCAGCACATACGAACGGGTGCCTTGGAAAACGCCCAAACGCCCACCTGCAAACCGTGCCGCATGGCGACCAAGCTCAATCCCATGGCCACCTGCTTCAACCCCCCGCAGATCAACATGTTCATCGTTGATAAAGGCGTGGAACATGCCGATGGCGTTTGAGCCGCCGCCAACACAGGCAATAATCGTGTTGGGCAATTTGCCAGTTGCCGCTAAAATTTGCTCGCGGGCTTCGATTCCAATAATGCTTTGAAATTCGCGTACCATCAGCGGGTAGGGGTGTGGCCCAAGCGCCGAGCCAAGCAAATAATATGAATCAGGGTTGCTGACCCAATCGCGCATGGCTTCGTTGACTGCATCTTTGAGGGTTTTCGAGCCAGTGCTGACTCCATGTACATCGGCTCCCAACAGGCGCATGCGAAAAACATTGGGCTTTTGGCGCTCCATATCTTCAGTGCCCATATAGACCACACATTGTAGCCCAAGCAGGGCACAAACGGCGGCGGTGGCAACGCCATGCTGGCCTGCGCCAGTTTCGGCGATGATTCGCTGTTTGCCCATGCGTTTGGCTAATAGGCCTTGACCCAAGGCATTATTGATTTTATGTGCACCAGTGTGGGTCAGATCTTCGCGTTTGAGCCAAATTTGTGCTCCGCCAAGCTCCTCGGTCAAGCGACGAGCATAGGTTAATGCGGTTGGCCGGCCTGTGTAGGTGCGGTGCAAATGTTGGAGTTCGGCCTGAAACTCAGGGTCAGTGCGAATCCGAAAAAAGGCTTCGGTTAATTCTTCGATCGCGGCCATCAAGGTTTCAGGCACATAGCGCCCACCGAAATCTCCATAGCGGCCATTTAATTCATCAAGAACAGCGTGATCGGTCATAATTGTTCCTTTAGCGTGCTTGAATAAAATCTTCAGCAACCCAACCTTGGCCAATTGCCGATTCGATCAGCCACCACGTATAATCGTCGCCTTGGCGTGGCCCATCGACGATCGTGATAATTTCGCCTGGATCAAGCGCCCCAATCGGCTCACCTTGAATGCTGGGATCAGGCCGAATGCGCACTTGTTCGAGGGTGATTGCCTCACCGCCAATTTCAATCACCAGTTGAGTTGGAGTTGGCGGGGCGGGAGTGGCAATCGCAAAGGGCGGAAAGGTCGGCGAAGCAGTCACGGGGGTTACCGTCACCATGACAACTACGGGAGTTGGGGGGGTACTCAAAACGCCGCGATCGCGCAGAAACCAACCCCCAGCTAGCCCCACCAGCAATAGCGCCGGAATCAAGAAAAAGAGGAAATTTGGCTTTGGTTTGGGTGGGCCATTCACAATTTCATCATAGCCACGTTTATAATCGTGGTAGGTGTGATAAAACAATTGATTCAGCGTGCCATTTTCCGCATCACGCCGCCCCTGATCATAATATGGCGAAGGCATATCAACACTCCATAAAAGCCATGTTTGACCTTAGTATCATTCTCTGGCGATTTTGTCAATCAACGAAGGCGGCTAGTGGCTTGAACGAGCGTCGATGCAAGCCTGATGGGCCGTGGGCTGCCAAGGCCCGTTGATGTTGGGCCGTGCCATAGCCTTTATGGGCAGCCCAGCCATAACGCGGGTCACGTTGATCATACTCGTGCATCAGGTTGTCGCGATAGACTTTGGCAATAATCGAGGCCGCTGCCACCGAAATGCTGATCGCATCGCCTTTGGGCAGCGAGCGTTGCAATAATGGCAGTTCGGGCAATTTGACCCAATCGATCACCAAACCATCGGGCAAATTTGGCAAGCTCAAAACGGCGTGCATCATGGCCCATTTGGTGGTTTCGGCAATTCCAAATAAATCGATCAGATGGGCCGAAACCACGCCGAGGCCAATCCCGCTGGCCAATTGGCGAATCTGTTGGGCCATTGCCTGACGGGCTTCGGCACTCAAGGTTTTTGAGTCGTTGATGCCTGCCAAGGCCAGAGGATCGTTGAGCAAATGGGTTGGGAAGCAGACGGCAGCGGCGACAACTGGGCCAGCCCAGCAGCCTCGGCCAACTTCATCGACTCCGGCGACGATTTGCGCTCCCTTGCGCCAAAGTTGTTGTTCTTCGTGAATTCCAATTGTCATAGGTTGGTTGTTGGGGGCTGGGGATCGGGGGCTGGGTTGAGTCAGACCCTAATCCAAGCTACTATCAATTAAGGCTGGTTGGCTTTTTCGGCGATGAAGATTTGGACTTGCGACTTGCCAACCTGTTTGATTTGGTTGCTGACGCGAAAGCCCGCTTCGTGCAAACGCTGGATGCGTGGGTCAAGTTGGCTGGTTGGCGCTTCAGGGTTGCTATGTCGCCCAAACACCAGCCGATAGATTAACCCGATGATCAGTGCATACAAGCCATTGGGAATGCTGCCGCCATCGACGATATACAATTTGCCATCGTTGGTGAGCACCCGTTGCAATTCGGCCAAAGTGCGCCGATCGAATAAATAGGGCGCTGGAAAGGTCGAAAGCACCGCCGACCAACTGGCATCAGCGTAAGGCAAGGCTTGGGCAACCGCCCGAACCAGCGTGGCTTGCGGCGCTCGACGACGGCTTAAACTCAACATTTGGCGCGATTCATCAAGGCCAATTGTGAGGCTTGGTTGATCTTGGCGAGCTTGTTGGACATAGCCCGTGCCACAGCCAAGCTCAAGCAATGCTTGATCGGCGATTTCAGGCAAGGCTGCCAGTACCCATTGGCTCCAATAGCCTTGCGACATGAGCCAAGCGACCAAATCGTAGGTAAAGGCCGCTTCGTGATAAAAACACTCAAAGGCCCAAATAACCAACGCTTGCATTCGTTGCAGCATCGCCAATGCTCCCAAAAATACAAACGCGAGTGCAGGCTTGGCCCACACCCGCGCAGGGTTTTGCAGCTATAACGAAACGATTAACCGCGGCGTTCTTTGATCCGAGCGGCCTTACCAGTGCGACCGCGCAAGTAGTACAGGTTGGCTTGGCGAACTTTACCAGTCCGTACCAATTTTACGCCGTCGATCCGGGGTGAGTGCAGCAAGAACGTCCGCTCAACACCAATACCGTGTGAGGCAATCCGACGCACGGTGAAGTTTTCGTTGACACCCATGCGGCGGCGGCGAATCACGACACCTTCAAAGTCTTGAATCCGTTCGCGAGTACCTTCAACAACTTTGACGCTAACGCGAACCGTGTCGCCAACGCGGAATTCTGGCACATCTTTGCGCAGATATTCGTTTTCAATTTCGTGAATAACGGGAGCCTGTTGCATTGCTCTGCCTTTATTTCTAGTGCGTAGAGCCGTATCTCTCGGCGCTGGTTAATCGCTAAAGTTCATTGGCATACAGCGGATACGGTCGCTGGACAAACAACAAGCGTGTGAATTTCACACGCCGTTTCTTTTCGTGCCAATCAATTGACCGCGCGATTATAGCATAGCTGAACCCTTATGGCAACTATGATCATCGCTTAACCCGCTAGGGCGTTAATGTTGGCGAGATTGGTTCGGTCGGGCTAATTGGCTCGGTTGGGCTAATTGGCTCAGTCGCAGTTGGGGTGGCAATCGGCGTGGTTGTTGGCTCGGTTGGTTCAATCGGGCTGGTTGGCTCAGCTGTCGGGATGATAATTGCACTAAGATTTACTTGAACCGCAGCTAATGGCTTGGCCAACGTGATGCCGGTTGGCAGATTAAGGCTGGGCTGAATGCTATAACTGCCTGCATTGCGTCCAGCTAGATCCAACACCAAGGCCAAATTATTGAGATTTTGCAAATTTTGAGCGTTACCGCGCAAGCTTACTTCAAGCTGTTTGGGCTGGTAGCTCAATTCTAGGCCAGCAGGCAAATTACGTGGTACTAACGGCAGGTTGAGCACAATTTCGGTGCTAATTGGCACAAAACGAATCGTGGCGATCGTGCTATCGGCGGCTTGGGCATCACGCGGAGTCACCCCAATCGGAAAACGTAATTTAATCGTTGCGGTGTAACTTTGGGTGCTATTTGGCAGATTGAGCGGTTGGGTTTCAACAAATTCAACTTCGGTTAAGCGCTGAGCACTACCAATTAAGGTAACAAAGGCTGGCTCAAGCACCACCTCAGCTCGATAGCCCGCTGGCGGACTGTTGAGAGTGGTGTAGATAATTGGCACGCGCTTAATGCCGCTGCTGGATAAAATTCGCACTTCGATATCGGCCAATTCAGGGCTGACCGTCACGCCTTCAACATCGCGCCCAGCAATATCGACTGCGATAATATTGCGGCGGGTACGCAAATTACTGGTTTGCGATGAAAGATCGAGTGTAATTTCGCCACCAACTACCTTATTAACTTGGCTAGCTGGCCCAGTTATTGTCACCTGCTTAATCATCTCGCCATTGACGCTGGCGATCGGCAAACTGGCTTCATAACTAGTTGGTGGCTGGCCAACCGTGGTGATGGTTAATGGCAGCGAGGCGGTAATAATTTGCTCGATCTGCACCAAAACTGTAGCGGGCTGAAAGCTCTGAAAATCGAGATCAGAGCGACTGGGAATGCTGCGAGCTTGCACCGCAACTTCATGTGAGCCAGGCTCTAGCCCTGCGATATTAATAAATGGTTGGACATTTTGCTTGGTAATGCGGGTGATTGTATCTTGAGGGCCAGAAACATTTAAGTTAACAACCGCATCGGGAACGGGAATTGGCCGACCTTCGCTATCAACTAAGGTTAAATTGCTACTTAGCCCTTCGGCACGAATTGGCAAATTGGTAAATGGCGTAACTTGCTGCGGATTTTCGGTGAAACTAACAAACACCCAAATGATGCTCGCCAACACTGCGGCAACAAAGGCGCGTAACGGGCTACCTGCAAGCTTATTCATGCTTCTTCCTCTTCGCTTAGTTCGACGCGCAATAAGCCAGCCAGCAGTTTGCGTAAACGACCTTCGGTTAAATGGCGCACCATGCGGCCATCGTGGGTAATCGAAATACTGCCAGTTTCCTCGGAAACGATCACCGAAATCGCATCGGATTGTTCGCTGATGCCCAAGGCGGCGCGGTGGCGTGTGCCATAGCGTGTACTGCCAACCACATTTTCACTCAGTGGTAGCACACAGTTGGCGGCCAAAATGCGGTTGCGCCGAAAAATCACCGCCATATCGTGGAGTGGCGCGTTGGGGAAAAAAATATTAACCAACAAGGGCACGGAGATGCGCGAATCGACGATTACGCCACGGTCGGCGTATTCTTGCAAGCCAGTGTCGCGCTCGATCACCATCAATGCGCCGATACCTTGTTGTGATAATTGTTTAGCTGCCCGCGAAATGGTGTTGATCATCTCTTCAACATCGGAGCGATTGGTGCTGCCAAAGCGATTAAACCATTCGCCAGTACGGCCCAACGATTCGAGCGCACGGCGTAATTCAGGCTGGAAGAGAATTGGAATTGCGACAAATAGGGCTGGGCTAAGGGCTTCGCGAATGATCCAGCGCAACGTGGTGAGTGGCAAGGTTGAGCCAGCTAGCAGCGCCACAACCACTAAAATGCCGACCCCGCGTAATAATTGAACTGCGCGAGTGCCCCGAATGACCCCGAGCAGCCAAAAAATCAAGGCAGCAACAAGCAGAATATCTAGGGCTGCTAAGAAAGAAACTCGTTCCCAAATCTGCTGGAAGCTTGGCACAATTCAAACCCTCGACACCGCCAGCCAACCCACCTGTGCTGGACATCGCGCCTGTACCTTACACTGATCAGGCTATCTATGCAAGTTTTAATCTGAGCGATTTTGGGCTAGCCAAGCCACTCAACGAGCCTAGTACGTAGCTAGGTGCTTGACGAAATCTGTGGAGATCGGTACTATAGGCCATCTTCTTTCCCCCCAACGCGGCGATGTTGCCTCAAATCCCTTCAATGCTGAACAGACTGCAAGGAGCACGCTATGCCCGATGTAGCCCCTTTTCGTCAGTATCAACTCGAAACCGCTTACGATGAGTTGTTTCTTGGCCCAAACACGCCTCGTCCACATTATCGGCTGCTCTCGGAACGGCTGCGCGAGTTGCCACCTGATGAGTTGGCTCGTCGCCAGCAAGCTGCTGATTTGGCTTTTCTCAATCAAGGAATCACCTTTACAGTCTATGGTCGCGATGAAGGTACTGAGCGCATTTTTCCCTATGATTTGCTGCCACGACTATTGACCGCCAAAGAGTGGGATACGATTGAGCGTGGATTGGCGCAGCGGGTTACTGCATTAAATTTGTTTTTGCGCGATATTTATCACGAGGAAACAATTTTAAGGGCGGGGGTTGTGCCGCGTGAATTGGTCTATAGCTGTCGCCATTTTTCGCGCCAAATGCGGGGGGTTAGCGTGCCACGCGATCGCTATGTTTCGATCGTTGGCACCGATTTGATCCGGTTGCCAAGTGGCCAATTTGCGGTGTTGGAAGATAATTTGCGGGTTCCTAGCGGCGTGTCGTATATGCTGGCCAATCGGTTGGTGATGAAACGGGTGTTCCCGCAGTTGTTTTCGAGCTATGGGGTGCGCTCGATCGATCATTATGGCCAAGCCTTGTTAGCAACCTTGCGCTCGTTGGCTCCACAAGGTCGCAGCGACCCAACGATTGTGCTGCTTACGCCTGGGGTGTTTAATTCGGCCTACTACGAACACACCTTTTTGGCTCGCCAGATGGGGGTTGAACTGGTCGAAGGCCGCGATTTAATTGTTCACGATAATGTGGTGTATATGCGCACGACTGCTGGTTTGCGCCGCGTTGATGTGATTTATCGGCGAGTCGATGATGAATTTATCGATCCTTTGGCATTTCGGCCTGATTCGGTGTTGGGCGTGGCAGGCTTGTTGAATGCCTATCGCGCTGGCAATGTGGCTTTGGCCAATGCCTTGGGCACAGGCGTAGCCGATGATAAAGCGATTTATGCCTATGTGCCAGCGATGATCAAGTTTTATCTTGATGAAGACCCGATTTTGCCCAATGTTGAAACCTTTTTGCTCAGCGATGATCGTCAACGCCAGCATGTGTTGAATAATTTGGATTCGTTGGTGGTAAAGGCGGTTGGCGAATCGGGCGGCTACGATATGCTGATTGGCCCGCATAGCACGCTGGAGCAACGCGCCCAGTTTCGCGACCGCATTATTGCCAACCCACGCAACTACATCGCCCAACCAACGCTTGCGCTTTCCAAAGCTCCCTGTTTTATTGATGGCAAACTCGAATCGCGCCACGTCGATTTGCGGCCCTACATTTTATTTGGCGATCAAATTAGCATTGTGCCTGGCGGCCTGACGCGGGTAGCCTTGCGGCGTGGCTCGTTGGTAGTCAATTCATCGCAAGGCGGTGGCAGTAAAGATACGTGGGTTCTTTATTAGGGGCTAGGGATTAGGGATCAGGGGCTAGGAGAGTAAGAGCATAGAACATAGGAGTTGGGGAGTTGGAGATCGGGGATCACGATGCCCTCACCCCCTTGCCCCCTCGCCCGCACGCGAGGCGAAGGGGAACCGCTCTAGCAGTGCTCCCCTCGCCCGCCACAGTGGGAGAGGGGCTGGGGGTGAGGGCATCCATGGATCATCATTAAAAATCGGGGGCTGCTGATGTTATCGCGGGTTGCTGATAGTTTATATTGGATTGGCCGCTACCTTGAGCGAACCGAGCATACTGCCCGTTTGCTTGACGTGAATTTAGCCTTGATGCTTGACCAAACGCCTGCTGCTGCCGAGCGCCGTTGGGAGCGCATGCAAACATTCCTGGCATGGAATTACGAGGGTGTGCCCCAAACCTATGCTTTGGTGCAAGCCTTGACCTTTGATGTGAGCAATGCCAGCTCGTTGGTAAGTTGCATTGGCGCTGCTCGTGAGAATGCCCGCCAAGTGCGCGAACAAATCAGCTCGGAAATGTGGGAACAACTCAATCGGGTCTATTTGCAGGTCAAGCGCACAACGATGGATCAAATGTGGCACGAGCCGCATGAATTTCTGCATAATGTGTTGAAAGAGGGCATTCATCTCTTTCAAGGCATTACAACTGCCACATTGAGCCATGGTGAATGCTGGCACTGGCTGCGTTTAGGCCAATTTATGGAGCGAGCTATGGCCACGGCGATTTTGCTCGATGTGCATTTTGCCGAAACTGGCAGCACACCCGATGATCAAACCAATTATTTAGATTGGGTTGGGTTGCTAAAGTCCTGTACATCGTTCGAGGCCTATTGTAATGTATATACTGCTGATATTCGGCCAGAACGAATTGCTGAATTTTTGTTGTTGAACGCTGAATCGCCGCGTTCGGTGCGCTTTGCCGCCGACCAAGTTGCGGCCTCGATTCAAGCGATCGCCTCGAATACCCTTGGGCGACGCGGCGATCGGGTCAAACGCTTGGCTGGACGATTACAAGCAAGTCTAGATTATGGTCAAGTTGATGAGATTATGGCCGATGGCTTGAGCGGCTATTTAGCGACGATTCAACAGCAATGCCAACAAATTCATACCAACGTCTATCAGACCTTTATTAGTTATCCGGTGGAGACAGCATTGGTATAAGGATGATCATGACAGCAGCACAACAGCGCATGTTGGCGGCCTTAACGGGCTTATCGGTGGGCGAGGCCTATGGTCAACAGCTTTGGCAGCAAGTTCAAACCGGGCTTGCAATTGCCGACCAGCCCAGCCTTTTGCCAGCACCATGGCTGTGGACAGACGCAACCTTGATGGCATGTTCGTTGGTTGATCAATTATGGCATTATGGCGCGGTGCATAGTGCGGCTTTGGCTGCCGATTTGGCTTTGCGCTACACCCCAGTCCGTGATTATGGCACGTCGATGCATCAATTATTGGCTAAGCCGCGTGATGGCGCAGCCGTGATGAGCGATGCTCAAAACTTATTCGATGGGCAAGGCTCGTTTGGGGTTGGCGCGGCCATGCGTGTGGCTCCGTTAGGCTTATTTTTGGCTGAGGCTCCGCTGAACGAAGTTGCTCAACAAGCCCAACTTTCGGCGCTTACCACCCATACCCATTCTGAGGCGGTGGCGGGAGCAGTGGCAGTGGCGGTAGCAGGCGCAATTCTCTGGCGTGAACGTGATCAACCGCTGCGCCAGCCCTCGGCAATCTTGGATGAAATTAGCCACTATGTGCCGAGCAGCAGCCTTGAACATCGTTTGGTCTTGGCTTCCGCAATGAATGATCGCCAAATGTGGCATCACATTGCCTTACGATTGAGCAATGGCTATCAGCATAGCGCCCAAGCTACCGTGCCGTGGTGCTTGTGGTGTGCTGTGCATTATCGCGATGATTATGCTGCCGCGATTGAGCAGGTGTGTGCTGCTGGCGGCAACTTTACCTCAATGGCTGCAATTGTTGGGGGATTGTTGGTGGGCACACTGGGCCGCGATTGTATTCCACCGCCATGGCTGAACGCCCGCGAACCCTTGCCAAGCTGGTTTTTGGCCAGCCTTGGCCTCGAAAGCATTTGATTTCACGCTTGAAGTTTGGCAGGTGCTATGTACTACACCATTCGCCACGTAACTCGCTTTCGCTATAGCAACCCAATTAGCGAAAGCATGATGGAAGTTCGCAAACAACCGCGCACCGAGGGCGATCAACGCTGTTTGTCGTTTGACATAACCACCAAGCCAAAATCGAAAGTCTTGGTATATTATGATCCTCAGGGCAATACGGTGCATCATTTTGGGATTCCACGGGCGCATACTCAGCTTGAAATTATCACCCAAGCCTATGTCGAAAATCGGATTCAAGCTCCAGCCGATGATCTCATGCTTGATCTCAGCACATGGCAAATTTTGGAAGATCATGCACTCAACGGCAACGATTGGGATTATCTCAACCCTAGCCAGTTTGTGCACTCAACCGATTTGCTGCAAGCCTTCGCTACCGAAATTGGCCTGAGCAAACAGCTCGACCCACTTTCGTTGATTCGCCAGATTAATCAAGCAATCTACGATAAATTTGAGTATGTTCCACAGAGTACACGCGCTGATTCGCCAATCGATGAAGCTTTGGCCACCCGACGGGGCGTTTGCCAAGATTACACCCATATTATGCTCAGTTTATTGCGCTGGTTGCAAATTCCGGCGCGGTATGTAAGTGGCTATCTGTTTCATCGTACCGACGACACTGTGCGTTCAGCGGCTGATGCCTCGCATGCATGGGTTGAGGCGTGGTTGCCAAGCCTTGGCTGGGTAGGCTTTGATCCAACCAACAATGTGACCGTGAGTGATCGGCATATTCGAGTAGCGCTTGGCCGCGATTACGCTGATGTACCGCCGACTCATGGCATTTTCAAGGGCGAAACCCAAAGCACGCTCGAAGTAGCGGTGCAAGTATGCCTCGCCGACGAACCGTTACAAGCCGATCAACCATCGCAACTAGAAGGCTGGTCGGTGGTTGAGGGCGGCGATGTGGCGGCGGTGTTACAACAAATGCAGCAACAGCAATAAACTTTAATCTAACAAAGCATGGGTAATTACTTGCCCATGCTTTATTGAATTTTATTAAAATGTATCCATAAGCTCAGAAAAATGAATAATATAATCAATGTATAAGCCTGCAAGATATGGAGCACTATTCATTAATGCTTGCCGCTCACTCAATGTAGGCCGTAATCCTTGGGCGGGATTATTTCTTTCTTGGCACAGTAAATTTACAGCCCCAAGATCTATAATAAGATTTTGGTTTTTGGCATAATCTACCATGTCAACCAATTTCCATTTTTTAGGGTCTTTACCCAAACTTTGGCTTGCGTTTATTCTTCCACTGATGATTCCTGAAATTAAACAATTTTTGATTGTGGCCTCAAATTCACGTCCTAATTGAAATAAAGCTATATCAATATTAGTTTCATTTAAATTCGTTAATGCATGATTGATATTATCCCTTAATTGTGAATCCTGAATCCGATTTACTTGAGGAAAGGTAATAGAATCTGTACCTTTTAATCGGCACATTTTAGTACCTGTTTCTGGGATAATTATTGTTTCAACTGATGACATTTGACGAATATAGGCATACATAGTCTTATCATGGAAGTTATATGGAGCCGAAGTTAACTGCTTGATAAGTTGAAATAACGGCATCTGCTTATTGGGCGACTGTTCAAGTAACAAATGAACTGCCTGCTGAATACTATCACGAATAGTCTGTTTCTTACGAGTTATCGACTGTTTTGTGTTTATTTCCGCTTTATAGTTTGGTTGAAACGTTGCAAATCGTATAGTAGTGTTTGGGTCGTGATAAATACGTAAGGCAGGATTCCTTGCAACCATACCAATTGCTTGGCGTGAAGTTACTCTAGCAGCGTGCATAAGGGCTTCACGAATAATCCGTAGCTCTAATTTTTGAGTTTTATGTTGCTTGAAAATGTTTGCAATAAAATCTGCAATTTGTTCGCGATTCCAAATATGGGCATTTTCTGTCTCCTTCCATGTTGCCAAACCCCAATGGCTACGGCTTGTTTTACGGAAGATTTTGGGATTACTGGTAAGGTAGATATTAATTGATCCTCGACCAACAGGCCTTCGCTGCTGAACATAATCAAAGATTTCTTGATCAGTAGCTGGTTTATTATGGATATGTAAAAATTTTTCCATTAATTCTAAAATACTACTAGTATCAATGTGATTCCATGCCTTCAAAGCCCACTGACCTGTTCGACCAATTGGTATAAATCGAGCATCGCTAATAAGTTGATTAGCAAAATTTTGTTCTTGGAGCTTTTGATGTCCATGTGGTATCAGTGTACTATTGATTGTTCTCGTCATTGATCCAATTGATAAGGGTTTCCCTGCCTCGGTTAAAATCCGGTAGGCTTGATCTCCTCTGCTTTTTAAATATTCGAATTTCCCCCAAAACAGGCCATCATCCCGTTGTTCAATAGTGCTACATAACTTTATATATTGATGGAGTTCTACTAAACTGATTTTTTGATTTTTAGGTAACTTTTGGTTGATTTTTAAAAGGATCTCGAAGTCTTCCATAGGAATTATTATATCTTGTGTTAAAAGTATATCTAGATTAGTAATAATAGTTTGAGTTAAATCTTGATTAGCTAATGAACTGTGTTGCCATACTGGAATTAAATCAGTATTAATTAAATGAATAGGATTCATTTCTGCTAATTTAAGTAATAGATGAATAATAGGATTATTTGCATTACTACAAGATAGAATAAATTCTATTTTTTTAAACAGATCATTTTCTGTTATAATCATATTTTCCCTTTTATTAAAAATCTTTAATATAGATCTTATCATAAAAAGGATGTTTGGATGGATGATGTAAGGATATTCAATATGTTCTTTTTCTGTTAATACCAAACGTAATTTTTTTAAACACTTAAATTCAATTTGTCGAACTCTTTCGCGTGTAATCCCAAAAAATGACCCTAATTCTTCAAGTGTAAATTTGTTTGTTTTTTTTAATCCAAATCTATGCTGAATAATTTCCCAATGTCGTTCATCATTAGAGATATTTAAGATAAACTTGATAGTTTCTTCAAGAAAGTAGAAAATATTTAAACTAGTATTAACTGGATTGTATTGCTGAGGTATTATGATAAGACCTTGTTTATTGAAATACTTGTTCCAATCAATTTTATTATCTTTATCAATTGAATTTTTGATATTTTCGATTACTCCATTTATTTTCTTGATATATCTATTATCTAATTTATTTTCACGAAGAGTTCCATTCTCCTGAGCATTATAAAGATCGAGTAATGTGATGATATTCATATCATTAAGTTTGTTATAAATGATTTCTGGTAAATGTAATTCATCTATTGTTATGTGTATGAAGTTTTCACTAATAGTAATTTTTCTTGAGAGAATATTACTCTCCCTTGAAAAAGGATTACTTTCTTGTACATTTTCAGGATCTATTTTTTGTAATACCCAATAGCGATTCCAATCAATATTATGGTTCTCATCTATAGAGTTACATAAATTTTCAACAGAACTAGTGATAATAGGAACTGTTGATACGCCAAGTCCGTGAACTATTGAAAGATTATTTAAGTAAGGAATTAATTCGCCAAGATTCCAGATATTTGCTCTTAACAATATATTTCTAATTCTATTTGGTAGCTGTAATTGTTGAATCGTAATAGAGTGGAGATGGTCAGGGATTGTTATCAGCATATAATCTTTCCTCTAATAACTCTGATCGAATAAGTTTACATCTCTTTTTCGGTTTTAGCTAGCTGCATCCTCATGATAATCGATCTTCAGCATTTAACCAATGAAAAAATTGATGGCTCATAAATCCTGTGACTGCTAATGTCTCATGTGCTTGGTATGCTAGGTTTGCGCTGGAATCAAGAGTTGATACAGAATTAATCGAGTGTTGCATAGCGCAAAGGAGGTTTGATGATTCCCTCATCACTAAATCCGCCCCAAATCTTCCGCCAAACCGATAAACGCAATGTCCAAGAAGTGCCATTTGTGGAGCTTGCCGATGGACGGTTGCAAGGCGTGGTTTCGAGTGGCTCGGATATTCAGCGGGTGTATGTGGCATATTTCGAGGCGCGGAGCCTCAATTTTTACTGTAGCACCAACAATAATCGGCCTTGTGGTGGTTTGCGCGGCAGCCCTTGCAAACATCTGACCAATTTGCTGGGCGAAGGCATTAAGCAATTTGGCATTGAAGGCATTTTGAAATATCTGCAATCAGCTCACGATCCAACCCAAATTAAACATTTAGGTGATTTTTTGCGGATCGTTGGTCATAATACCAACCAAGCCCATGGTGCAATTTTTAGCCGATTTCTTGGCGCACTCCAGTTGCTCGAAATTCCGCTTAGCCCAATGCCACTGCCCGAGATGGATTGGTTTGCAGGGGGCATGTGATGCTATCAACGGAATTTAGTGCAAGCAACGACCTCATCCAAGCAATCGATCAACTCTTGTTGGCGGGCTTTACTAATCTCAATCATAGTCATCAAACGACCCTGCAACGATTGACGCAGGTCTATCAGGGTACACCGTTTGAGGCTGCAATGCTCAGCACAGTAACTGATTTAAGCAATGGGGTGTTTCAACCAGCCGCGTTTGTGTTGCTGGCAGTAGCTCGGGCAGCGCTACAAGCCGCCCAGCATGATCAACTTTCAGCGCAAATTCGGTTGCAACTAGGTCGCCCAATCAATGATCAACCAAAATCGACTGCCATGGCGCTTGCAGCAACTCCGCCCTTGTTGGGCAGCCTGCAGCATTGGCTGACCGATTTGGCAGTAATGGGCTTTTCGCGGCTGGAGCCAGCGATGATCAACGCCTTTACGCCAACCCTCGCCCAACTGCAAACTAACCCCGATTATCTGCGTACTTCAGCAATTCTTTCGGGCTGGCTGCAGGAATTGCAACTTCAGCCCGAACAATTGCCGTTGTTTCGATGGGGTGATTTGTGGATGCGAGCCATGCTTTCAACCCTCAGCATTAGTTCAACCCCGCCAACCCAACCGGTCAGTGGCACGCTGTACCCCTTGGGCATCGAATGGCGACAACATTCCACATTGGTTAGTTTGGTGGTCTATGCTGTGCTTGAGGCCGATTCCAAAGCTAGCTTGGTCACAATCACCCAATCGGCCTATAAAGTTGCGGCAATTCAGCAAGATCAATTGTGGTTGTTGTTTCCTGAGTTGAGCCTGCTCTTTGATAGCCTGAGCAGCGCCAAAGCCTTGATTTTGCGTGATGCGCCTGTTTTGCCAACTGGTCAATTGCTGTGGGATGTGCAGACCACCAGCTTGGGCGCTAAATATGAATTATTAGATATTGCTGAGCGCCATTTTGGCCTAAACCCCAAACAACCGCTTGCTCAAGCCCAACTTGCCCCCGAACAACGCCACCCAGTCCATGTGGCCGAGCCAGTTGTCTTGAGCAACTATCAACTTACTCAAAGTACCGAAGCTTGCACAATAACTACTGCTGAACATAGTTTCAAGCTCGATCTTGGCTTTATCAACGGCACTGAAATCGATTTGGCGGTGCTTGAATCGGCTCATCGTTTGTTTGGCATGGTGCGCTACGATGCTGGCGAGTGGCTGCTGCGGCCTTTGTCAACCAGCTTGAAAAAAGGCAAGCCGCTATTTATTGGGCTTGAGAATGGCAAAGTTTTCAAAAAAGCGCCCAAAAATAATGCTGTTGGCATTCTCAAAGAGCGTGCTAGCCGCTTGCTCAGGGAGAAATCATGAACCAATCCGAGCTATTAAATCGTCGCCAAGTGCTCTATTGGCGCATGCTCAGCACCATGTTTGGCTACGACCAGCAGGGCGAAAACTTTGACAATATGAGCCATGAAATTGCCCAAGATTTGGCGTTGCCTGAGTCGATTTTGCATCCAACACTCTCGCTGGATCAATTGTTTCAGCGTTATCCTGAGCTTGAACCAGAGTTCAACCTGACCGAGCTTGACGATCGTCAAGATCCTACAATCTTGCGCCGTTCATTGATTATCTCGAAGTTGTTGCTAAATGTTTTTGGCCCCCAAACCCAAAAACGCTCGATCAGCGCTGCTGAGTATGCCCAATGGCTCAAAGATGTAGCCCATCTTGAACGTTGTTTGGGTTTTCAGCCTGGAGCGTTGCGCCAAAGCCAACCTGGTCAAGGCCAAGCCAGCCAACCTGGTGGTTTGCAAGGTGGGCAGGGCATTGGCTCAGGCTTCAATCTCTCTGAAGAAGAGTTGCGCCAAGTCATCCAAGGGCTGGAAAAAGATTTGATTAAGCGTATGGCCTTGCGCGAAGTGTTGCAAGATAATCGGCTCGCCGCCCAACTTACGCCTTCGATGGCGGTGGTTGAGCAATTGCTGCGCGATAAAAGCCATCTTTCGGGCAATGCTTTGATCAACGCCAAACGTTTAATCAAACAATATGTCGATGAATTGGCCGATGTGTTGCGTTTGCAGGTGATGCAGGCGGTTTCGGCCAAAATTGACCGTTCAGTGCCGCCCAAGCGGGTGTTTCGCAACCTTGATTTGAAACGCACAATTTGGCGCAATCTGACCAATTGGAATTCCAATGAAGGTCGCTTGTATGTTGATCGCTTGTATTATCGCCAAACTGCCAAAAAACGCACACCAATGCGCATGATTGTGGTTGTTGATCAATCTGGCTCGATGGTTGATGCCATGGTGCAATGCACAATTCTGGCTTCGATTTTCGCCGGCTTGCCCCATGTTGATATGCATTTGATCGCGTTCGACACACGCATGCTTGATCTCACGCCGTGGGTACACGACCCGTTTGAGGTGTTGCTGCGCACTCAGCTTGGCGGCGGTACAAGCATCAACGAAGCCTTGCTCTTTGCTAGCGAAAAAATTCAAGAGCCACGCAAAACCGCCGTGGTACTGATCACCGATTTTTATGAAGGCGGCCCGCAGCAGGTGCTGCTCGATACAATCAAAGCCATGATCGAATCGGGTGTGCATTTTATTCCGGTCGGGGCGGTTACTAGCTCAGGCTATTTCAGCGTCAACGATTGGTTCCGCACCAAGCTCAAAGAAATGGGTCGGCCAATTTTTGCTGGCAGCCCTCGCAAGCTGATCGAACAAATTAAGCAATTTATTACCTTGTAATGAAGGAGTTGTCAAAATGTCTGATACCGTTTTGCGCTTGCCCGCCGAACTCAAATATGCCGATGAATTGCGCTATTTGGCCGAACGTGATAGCGGTCAACGGCCTGCTCGCTGGCAACTTTCGCCCCAGATGGTGCGCACCTTCGTGCTTGGTAGCACGCCTGCTCAAAAGCTCGATCGCGAGATTGCCCAAAAATGGTATGGCGACCCCAGTATTGCCGAGCGGGCGATTGTCACCTTGGCCTCAGATCGCGGTTTGTTGCTGATTGGCGATCCTGGCACGGGCAAAAGCTGGATGGCCGAGTTGCTGGCGGCAGCGATTTGTGGCGATTCGACCTATGTGGTGCAAGGCACGGCAGGCACAACCGAAGACCAAATTAAATATTCGTGGAATATTGCCATGGTAATTGCCGCTGGCCAATCGCGTGATTCGATGATTCCTTCGCCCATTATGACCAGCATGCAGCTTGGTGCAATGGGTCGGTTTGAAGAATTAACCCGTTGTACCAGCGATGTCCAAGATGCGCTGATTTCGATTTTGAGTGAAAAATACATTTCGATTCCTGAATTGCGCAACGATAATGTGGTATTTGCTAAGCAGGGCTTCAACATTATTGCTACCGCCAACAGCCGCGACCGTGGGGTTAACGATCTTTCGTCGGCGCTCAAACGGCGTTTCAATTTTGTGCATATTCCAGTGGTCACCAACAAAAAGCAAGAACGCGAAATTATTCTGTTTCGCACGACCGAGCTGTTGGAGCGCCAACAAGTGCGAATCGACGTTGCCCCAACCTTGCTCGATGTCTTGCTGCAAACCTTCGCTGATTTACGCGAAGCTAGCGCTAGTGCTAGCTCCGACGATGCCAAGCTCGAATCAGCGCTCTCGACCGCTGAACAAATTGGCGTGTTGGAAGATGCCGTGCTCTATTCGACCTACTTTGGCGAGCAACGCCTCACGCCCGAAATTCTTGGGCGCTCGTTGGTTGGCACGCTGGTTCGTCGTCGCCCCGAAGATATTGCCGTAATGAACAAATTCTGGCATAGCGTGGTGGCCAAACACAGCGAAAAACATCAAGGCGAATGGCGCGATTTTATGGCTGGCGGTCAGGATGCAATGAAGGTCATCGAGGGATAAACCCATGCTTGATTCACTAACCCAACAATTAAAGGTCACAGCGGCAGCCTTCAGCGAAGATGCTGAGGCACTGCAACGCTTGCTCCAACGCATGGCCCATGATGTTGAGCGAGCTGAACACGAGCCGCTTGATCTGTTTCCGGTGGCGCATCATTCACCTGCTTCGGCCTTGCAACTGGTGCGCCGCTTGCACCAAAAGCAGCCAAAAGTCATTTACATCGAATTGTGCGAGGATATGCTCGAGTTGGTGGGACATTTGCGCGATTGTAAATTGCCAGTGGCGTTTCAGGCATTTGCTGCCGATAGCGAGTTGGTTCCGCCAGAGGCGCTGCCAATTAGCGTGGTTGCGCCCTTGACCGAATCGTCAGCCGAATATCAAGCGATTGCCTATGCCCTGACCCACCCTGAAACCCAATTGGTTTTTGTTGATCGTCCAGTTGATTATGTGTTTCAATGGCAACCCTTGCCAACAATCGACGAGGATGCAGCCGACGATGATGATGAGGCCGCCCAACTCCATGGCAAATCGATTGGCGTGACGATTGGCTCGTTAGAACCGACGTTTGACGATTTTCTGCATTATTTGCTGCAAAACTCCAACTCGCGCCATTTTACCGAATGGTGGGAGCAATATGTCGAGCGGGTGATTTTGCACGCCGATTATGCCATCTATCGCCAAGTAATGACCTTGGTTGGCAGCTTAATTCACCAACTTGGTCGCAAACCCCAAGATGTAATCACTGATCGTCTGCGTGAACGCTATATGTGGACGCGGATCAAGCAACATTTAGCCGAGCATGCGATTGATCCAACTGAGGCCTTGTATATTTGTGGGGCGGCGCACTTGGCCAGCGATGTAGCTGAATTTGGCACTAATACTGCCGAGCAATGGGCTGAAATGCCTGCTAAAAGCAATACTCAATGGCTGTTTGGGCTGATTCCATCGAGTTTTGTGGCAATTGAACAGCAGTTCAATCATCCACCTGGCACAATTGCTTTGGCTGAATCGACCTGGCGCAAAAGCCTTAAAGCTGTTGATATTAAGCCGTTTCAGCTTGGCAAGGAGCAAAAACCAGCCAAAGCCAGTCGCAATAAAGCTCCAGCCGTTGCCAGCCAACAATCAAACAATCCTCAGGCTTTGGCTAATTTTCTGGGCATGCCGCCCGAAGTGGCCGAGGCCGATCACGAGCAATTGATCGATTGGTGTGCGCGAATTGTGGGTTTGGCGCGGGAAAATGGCTATTTGTCCAGCACCGCCGATTCAATTGCAATTTATGAAACATCGTATCTTTTGGCTAATATTCGTAATCGCCGCCAGCCCTCGCCCTACGATTTTCAAGATGCGGCGATCACCTGCTTGGAAAAAGATCGCACGCCACGCAAACGCAATATCAGCCAATTGTGTCGGGTCTTGTTGGGCGGCGATCGGGTTGGCACGGTCGGCTATGAATCGCTGCCGCCATTGGCTAAAAATATCTATGATCGATTAGCGCCGTTGAATGTCAACCTGTATGCCAAAACCAACCAACGGGCTTTGATGGATTTTAGCCAACGTCCCGATTTACTCGACAGTTCAGAGTTACTTTGGCGCTTGAATTATTTGCTGGGTAATTATGTGGTGCAGCCAATCATTGGTGAGCGCAAACTTGGCAGCAAACCATTGCAAGAATCGTGGGAAATTCGGATTGGCAAATACCAACGCGATGTGATTCAACTAGGCTACGAAGGCATTACGCTGGAGCAAGTGCTAGAGCAGCGCATGCGTCAACGGGCCTTTGGCGATGATGCAACAGCGGCCAAAGCGCTGCATACCGCCGAAGCCAGCTTGATGTATTTGCATAGCCCACGCTTTACCGAGGAACTTGGTTTTCACAGCCGCGCCTTGTTAATTCAAGAAACGGGCGTGCAGGATGCGCCAGATATTTTCGACCGTGCTCGCCATTTGGTGCAATATTATCGCACCACGCCTCAAGGCTTGGCGGTTTGGCTCGAATCGTTTGTAGCAACTGGTTATAGCCATTATGCCTCGTTGCTGCCGCAGGCCATCGCCGATCGCGGCACTACGCCCGAAGCGGTGGCGGGCATGTTGGGCTTTATCTTCTCGCTGGAGAGTTTGGCCTTATCGGTTGGCTGTCAGCGCAGCGAATTGCTAATTAGCGTTGAACTGGCTGGCAAGGGCGAAGTTGCCCCCGATAAACTGGGCTTGTTGTGGGTTGCCGAGTGGCTGCTCAATCGGCGTAGTATTCAGTCAATGCGCGAATTTTTCGAACATCTCACCGAAGATTCACTGAGTTTGCAAGGATTGCCCGCCTACCTGAATGGCTTTATCTTGGCCTTGAAATTTGCCCCACGGATTGCGTTGTTCGTGGTTGAACTTTTGAGCCATATCTTCCGAATTGTGCCCGACTCAGTATTAATTCCATGGTTGCCAGGCTTTATTTTGCAATTACGCCGTAACGCCACAATTCTGGAGCCATTGATCAAAGAGGCCGCCCTAGTTTTTCCAAGCGATTTGGCAGGCCTTGGCGCATGGCAACCCAATTGGATGCACGATCAACAACGTTTGCCTGAGGGCGAAATGACGATCGATGCAGAACTAAGCCCCGATGATCAATTGGCCCATAATTTGCTTTTAGCGCACCCAGCTGGAATGCAGGCCTTGGCAGCGCTATTGAAGCTTGGGTAAGCTTTAGGGGATCAGTCATTGGCGGTCGGGGATTGGGATTTAACGCAGAGGTGAGGGGTTAGGGTTCAACCTACAAGGGTAGGTTTTTAATAATGATTTGGATGTGACTCACCGTCGATTAACGTTCCCTAGCCCCCTAGCCCGCCCGCGAGGCGAGGGGGAACCGTTCATCATGAGCCTTGGAACACCCCTCTCCCGCCGTAGTGGGAGAGGGGTTGGGGGTGAGGGAACGTTAAAACCTACCCTTGTAAGTGAGGGTTCAGGCGCTAGGGATCAGGTAATGGACATAGGATTCTAATCAACTAAATCTGGGGCTAAAAACAAATTTTCATCGTTCCAAACTAACCCCTAACTCCTGATCCCTGATCCCTAGCCCCTTCGTGAAGGCTACTTTGAGCGCTATAATACAGGCATTCGTTGGTTTTATTAATATTTGGGAGTTGCAACGATGCCACCCTTTAATCAACCAGCCCCACAGCTTGGCAATCAATATAGCAGTGATCGCCTGCTCCAACTGTATCTCCGCCGCCGTTTACCCGCAGATGTCCTAGCCCAAATCGAACCAGCATTGCAGGCAATGGGCGATTTAGCTGGTAACGAATTGTATCAGTCGCAATTGGCTGACCGTTTGAACGAGCCGCAATTAACTCAATGGGATGCCTGGGGCGAACGGATTGATCAGATTGTGCTAACCCCGCTCTGGCAACGTGCCCAGCAGATCGCCGCCAGCTATGGCCTGATTGCCACAGCCTACGAGCAAACCTTCCATGAATATTCGCGCACCTGCCAATTTGCCTTAGCCTATCTTTTCCATCCATCGAGCGATGTGTATAGCTGTCCCTTGGCGATGACCGACGGTGCTGCCCGAACTTTGCTCCAAGCGGGTAATCAGGCCTTGATCGAACGCGCCATTCCGCATTTAACCAGCCGTGACCCCAGCCAATTTTGGACGAGCGGCCAGTGGATGACCGAATCGACTGGTGGCTCAGATGTTGGCCGCTCGGAAACGATCGCCCGCCAAGCCGAGGATGGTAGCTGGCGTTTATATGGTTGCAAGTGGTTTAGCTCGGCCACAACTTCGCAAATGGCCTTGACCTTAGCGCGACCTGAGGGCAATCCATCTGGCGGGCGTGGTTTGGCTTTGTTCTACGTCGAAACCCGCAATCAACATGGGCGGCTCAATCAGATCGAAGTCAACCGACTCAAAGATAAATTGGGTACACGCAAAGTGCCAACGGCTGAACTGAATCTGCTTGGTACGCCAGCAATTCCGGTGCAAGGCTTGGGTGATGGCGTGCGCTCGATTGTGCCGATGTTGCAAATTACCCGCACCTGGAACAGCGTTTCGGCGGTAGGCTTTATGCGGCGTGGGATGGCTCTCGCCCAAGATTATGCCCAAAAACGCTGGGCTTTTGGTTCGTTGCTCAATCAAAAACCACTGCATGTCGATAGCTTGGCTGGCTTGCAGGCCGAGTATGCTGGCGCATTCCTGCTGACCTTCTATTTAATCGAATTATTGGGCTTCGATGAAGTTGGCCAAAGCACGCCTCAACAGCGACAATTATTAAGATTATTAACATCTATTACCAAATTGACCACTGCTCGCCAATCGGTGAGTCATACCAGCGAGATTATTGAGAGTTTTGGTGGGGCGGGCTACGTTGAGGATACCGGCTTGCCGAGCCTGCTGCGTGATGCCCAAGTGCTTTCGATTTGGGAAGGTACAACCAATGTTTTAGCGCTCGACAGCCTACGGGCGATCAGCGAAGACCCCAGCATTTGGCCCGTATTGAGAGAGCAAGTTAATCTGTGGCTGAGCAACGCCCATGATCCAAGCCTGAGCCAAGCGATTGTGGTGGCCCAAACCGCACTTGATCGATGTGAACAATGGTTTGCTGAAAGCAGCCTTGATCGCAGTTTGGCTGAAATGGGGGCGCGGCGTTGGGCATTAACCCTTGGCCGAGCGCTTGAATTGGCGTTGTTAATCGAACATGCTCAGGCAGCTTTGATTGACGCAAATGATCGCTGGTTAGCGGCAGCGGCACGCCGGTTTAGTTGTAGCGCAGTTAATTTAATTGCCACAATTGATGCCAACGATAACCAAATCTTGCTCAGTTAAGGGCGATGGCTATAAGCATAATTCCTAACAATCTACAACAACCGTATTTTGGTAAAAGGCGATAGTACTATGAAAAAGTAGGCTAGCCCTAGTACCGTTGGCTGTTTGCGTGCAATCACAGGCTAGGGTATAGTAGGGCAACTTGTTATTCCTCCCAATGTGCGGCGATGCAAATACTGGTTGTTTTAGCCCATTAAGCCAAAAAGGGTTTTTTCATGAAAGCACTACTTGCGTGGTTAGCTCAGGTTGATCATCCGCTTGAGGATGTGCGGCGACGTGGCCAAATTATTATCAGCGTGATGTGTGCGCTCCTCGTTATTGTTGTGATTGCCATTCCTTCCTTGCTGTTCAATCCTCGGCCACTAACATCAGCTTCTGCCTTAGGTTTAGGTTTCATCTTGGCGGTGGTGGTCATTCCGTTGGCGCGGCGTGGCAAAGTAACGTTTGCTGGCTGGATTGTGGTGATCACGACCGCCGTGATTGTCTCGATTCCGATGATGTTGCGCGGCGAAACCAGCTATACCCTAGCCTATTTACTGGTTCCTGTACTGATTGCCGGGGTTGTGCTGCGGCCATGGCAAATTTTATCGGTTCTCGTTGGGGCTTGGGTGATTATTGGCACATTGGCGTTTGTCTATCCCACAACCGATCAAGTGGCAACAACTGGTGGGGTGGTTACCCATGCGATCTTGATTACCATGATTGGTTCGATTATTAGTTTTGTGAATAGCCGAATTACGGTTGGGGCTTTTCATGCGGTTTCCGAGGGCCAGCGCACGATCGAGCAAAATGCCAAACAATTAGTCGAATTAAACTCCTCGCTGGAAGCCCAAGTCCATGAACGTACTGCCGACCTTGAAAACGCTCTCATGAAATTGCAAGATCGGGCTAGCACCCAAGAGCGCTTGCTTGATGAGATTGAGCAGCAGCGTGAAGTGATTCGCGAGATGAGCGTGCCAGTTTTGCCAGTCGCTTCCAAAGTCTTGGTAATGCCATTGATCGGGGCGCTCGATAGCGAACGCCTGACCCGCCTGCAAGAGAATGCCTTACAAGCGGTGCAGCGTCAGTCGATCAAGCATTTGGTGCTAGATATTACCGGGGTTGTGGTGGTTGATAGCCAAGTTGCCCAAGGCTTTATTAGCGTGGTGCGCTCAGTACGTTTGCTTGGTGCTGAAACCATGTTGGTCGGGATTCGGCCTGAAGTTGCTCAGGCCATGGTTTCATTGGGGCTTGAATTGGATTCAATTAGCACCTCGGCAACCTTGCAAGAAGGCTTACAACGTATCCCCAACTACAATTAATCGGGCTTGGCTGCTGGCTCAAACGGTTGGTCCCAACGATTGGCATAGGCTAAAGCCGCTGTGCGTTTGCGCTGCGATGAAGTCCAATCGATCGTTGGGCGGTCGGCGGCCTGCGGAATATAGCCCAAGCGATACAGCACCATCAAGCTATGCTCATCGGGTATTTGCAACAGTTTGGTGATTTTCTCCCATTGCCCCTCAACTTCCATTGGGGTCGAGATAAACTGCATACCAATGCCCAACGATGTGGCAGTCAGCCAAATTGTTTGCATCACCGCACCCAAGGAAAGTAGCGAGTACATGCCTGATAAATCATCAGGTTTGTATTCGCTTTTATCAAGCGTAATCCCCAAAATCAAAGGCGAGCCAGCGACCAATTTACGCGCATCTTTGCCGAGCACTTTGGGCACTTGAAATTTGGCCATCAACTCGCCGCCACGCTCAGTAAAAATATATTTGGCAAATGGTTTTAAAATTGCTGGCATATTGTCGATCAAAATCCCATCGCCTCGTTGATCAACTTCTTGCTTGGAGAAACGAAAATATTTGCGATAGCGCTGCCAGAAGCGGCCCCCAGCCATTAATTTTTGCATCGATTCGCCTGCAATTTCGGCTAATTGCATGCGCGTCGTTTGATCTTGAATCACAACGAAACGCCAGGGCTGCGAATTGAAGTGCGAGGGAGCACAAGCCGCCATCTCCAAAATAGTTTGGACATGGGCCGGGTCGAGCGGGCGATCTTCAAATGGGCCGTTGGTGGTGCGGCGCGAACGAATTGCATCAAGTAAATCCATGCGGCTTCCTTGTCTAAACGGGCGGCCATGGAATTGAGCGCTGCCCATACGAGGCGGGAAATTTGGCGCTACTGATCAGGCGGTTGATTCGTTGACGCATCGCCTTGATTTCACGTGGGTAGAGCATGTTGTTGAGTGCGTTGGTCAGACTGGTTTCTGACGCTAAATCTTGATCGAGTTGCTTGAGATCGGCCAAATCGGCTTCATCTATCGCCTGACCAACCCAATCCCAAATGACGGTGCGCAACTTATATTCATCGTGAAAGCAGATGCCATGATCAATTGCCCAAATCCGTTGGTCATCGTCAACCAGCACATGGCCCCCCTTGCGATCAGCATTGTTGATCACAATATCGAACAGGGCCATGCGCTGAAACTCGCGTTCATGGCCTTCTTTCAAGGTAAAAAAATGCTGTTCGTAATCGGCATGAATTAGCAATTGGACTGAGCCAACGCCGTGTGGGCCTTCGCGGGTGACGGTTGGTGGCACTAAATGCCAACCCAAGGCATGGCTAATCAAAAATGCGGCGGCCTCGCGTTTGTATAATGTGCCCTGAGGAAAATCCCAGAGCGGGTTTTCGCCACGCTGTGGTTTATAGACTGCCCCAAGCACCAGCTCACTCTGATCGTCGGCATGCACTTCAACCAAAAACGTATAGTTACTGCTCCATGGCAATAATCCCTGCAATTCCATCCGGCCATCGCGCAGCACTTGCAAGATCGTTGTCAATTCGAGCGCTTGGGGTTGCTCTGATTCGTGATCGCTCATGGGCTACCTCAGTGTTGGGCAAATGAGGGGTCGGAGGGCAGGGGTCGGGGATCGGGAAGTTGCCTAATCCCCATGGTCTGCTCCTAACCCAAATCAATGCGAGGGGTTGGGGGTCAGAGGGCAGGATGATCCCTGATCCTCCATGGCCTACCCCTAACCCAAATCCGTCTGACCCCTGCTCCCTTTGCTTAAACCTGACCCCTGTTCCCTAGCCCCGACCCCTACTGTTACATTTCCGAGGCTTTTTTATTGCCGTGGCCATTTTTCTTGACGCAGAGATGACCTTCATCTTCCATTGGCTGCAAACATTGAGGGCAAATTGGCCGCCCGCCAGTGGTGATAATGTCCATAGCGTTGCGACTGAGTGCCTGCATTTGCGCCCGCGTTGCCGAAATCCGCACCCGTCGTGGATCGTTTTTGCTTTCCTCGGCCTCAGCATGTTGCTGCAAAATTGGGTCGATTTCCTCATCGTCCTCATCGGCGGCCAATTGGAATTCTTCAACCTCAACGACCAACAAATCGCTGGTTGGATCGTAGGCTAACGACATTTGGGCGATGCGGAAGAAAGGATTTAATGGTGGGCGCAGCAGCAATTCGGCGGGCGTTGGCTCCTCGGAAGCATCAGGTCGGGCAACCCCACGTTTATCCAACTCTTCCAAAATATCGTCAATGCGCAAGCAGAGTGCTCGAACCAGCTCTTTTTCAGTGATTAATGAAACCAGGTCGCTACCTTTTTGAGCTTGTAAATAAAAGGTGCGTTGGCCTGGTTGGCCAACTGCTGCTGCGGTAATATGGCTAACGCGCCGTAAATCGTAGACGAAATCTGACATGCCGAACCTTTCAATTCAGTGCAAGCGAGTGTTTAGTTTAGCCCACAGGCCGTTCAGTTTCCGGCGTAAGATCGTTCGCATCGTTTGAAGCAGGTTTGGCTTCAGGAAAGCTAGGCATTTCGCCAGTGTGATTGACACATAGCACATGCGGTCCGCTATCGTTGACCGAGACAATCGTTACTGAGGCTGGGCTGATAATAATTCGTTGGAATAAATCTAAATGAACACCCAAATAGTGCGCGATCATCGCCTTGACCACATCAGCATGGGCAAAAACCGCGATCAACTCATCGGGGTGTTGTTGGCGCAAGGCTTCGAGTGCATCGACGACCCGATTTTGCATCTCGCGCAGGGTCTCGCCGCCTGGAATGCGTGTGCCCGATGGAAAGCGCTGAATATTGGCCCAGGTTGGCGTATCCGCTAATTCTTTAATCGTGCGGCCTGTCCACTCTCCAAACTGAATTTCGCCAACGCCCGCCAAGATTTGAATTTCGAGGCCAAGTTGCTGGGCGATTGGTTGGGCGGTTTCGACGGCTCGCTCAAGCGGGCTGCTATAGATCGCTTTAATCGGGGCTTGGGCTAAATGTTCAGCCAAGCGTTGAGCTTGAGCCTGACCTTCAGCATTCAGATGGACGTTGGGTGTCCAGCCAGCCAAGGCTTTGCCAACCATATCGTTGGTGGCATGGCGAATTAACAAAAACGTCGTCATTGGTATCGATTCCTCCGCTACGACGCACAATACATCGTATTATACGGCGATTTTAAGCCCAATGGAAACCGATATTTTAGCAATGGCACATTTGCAAATACTTTATTCTGGCTAGTGATATAGCTAGCTGTATCGGTTGTATATCGCTTTAAGGATCGCTTAAGAACTAGTGTGGATTCATTGAATATGGTGAAATAGAGCCAGACAACAAACTCCTACTTCGAAAAACCACCACCGATTATTGATACCCATTTGGAGGAAACCATGGCTCATCCACGTCTGGTTCGATTGTTTTCGCTGATCCTACTGACCGCCTTGACCGTCCAGTTGGTACTGATTCCAAGCAATGTTGCTGCTCAAAGTAAAAGCAAGCAAGCGACACCTGCAAGCGAATTGCCTGCAACCGTGCCAGGCGAAAACTATTACTATCCATCAAACGATATCTACCAATATTACTGGTCAACCTTAGTCGATACGGTTTCAACCACCCAAGAACAAAGCAGCGGCATTCGCAACGATAGCAACAGCTTCAATCTCCAAGGCTATTTACAAGTTGAACGCTATGCCTACGATAGCTACAGCGCTTACCTACGTGCCCAAGTTGTCCGACCAGTTATGTACAACAAAACTGAGGCTGGCTGGCAGCAGGTCACTGATCCTGAAGTGATTGGCCGTACTACTGATGCTGAATTAGCCCGACCATTCTACTTCCAACAAGATCGCAATGGCACGGTTTATGGCCTGTATTTCGATAGCGCTGATACTGAAGATGTGCAAAATATCAAGCGAGCAGCGCTTTCACAATTGCAAATGTATTTCTTCTATGATCCAAATCCAATCGGCGAGTGCTCAGATCCTACCCAAATTCAGTGCTTGCAACCCTATAGCATTGGCGAAAGCGATGTTTCAGGGGCATATACTGCCGATTACACCAGCCGCATGATTGATGCTCAAACGGTTGAAATTACCAAAAAACGCACCGAAAAATCCTACAAGAGCTTCGCTGATCGTTCAATCGCCAACGCTGAAGCAACCAAAATTGAAAGCACCAGTGTGGCAGTCTACGATTTGCGAGCGGGAATCTTGCTCAAAAATACGACAACCCAACGGATTCGCAGCGGCTTCAGCACCGAAAATAGCTTGAATAACTATGAAGGCTCAGGCTATGGTATCCAATCAGGGGCTGATTCTGACGATTCAATTCGCTATGAAGGCACGATTCCTGGTTTCTTAGAGCCACAATCATTCGAAGGCAAGGCCAGCACCAAATCAATTACCAACATGATTCGCTCAATCGAAGGCAAAGAATACAAATCAGCCGATATTGTCGCCAGTGTAACTAGCAATAAGGCTGATGCTGACCGTGGTTTGGCGGCTGCCGATTTGGCGACGGCCTTGAAAGACCTTGCGGCTGCACCTGGCGACCCCAACGGTGTGACCCGCCTTCGCGCAACCTTGAACACGGTTGATGGCGCTTTGGCCCAACTTGATCAACATTTGAGCAAGGGTCGTACCAACCCAGCCTTGCACGAAGGCATCATCGGTGCATTGACCGGCGTGGTTGATAGCAAAGCTCAAGCCTTGATCGTCAAGCACTTTGTTGGTAATCAAAGCCTGAATCAAACCACCCGTACCCAAGCCTTAACCGCTTTGACGGTGGTTGCCGAACCAAGTGCTGAAACTATCACTGCTGTGCGCAACTTGGTGCAAGCCAATGGCAGCGATGCCAAGCAAGCCTTGCTGGTTTTGGGTGCAATTGCCAATAATATCCAAGCCAAACAACCACAATTGGCGCAAGAACTCAGCCAAATTATCGAAACCAAGCTCGCCAAAGCCACAACTGACCTTGACCGCGACTTAGCCTTGCGAGCCTTGGGCAATGCTGGCCCAGCGACCGACCTGAGCGTCATCAGTGGCTACCTTGGCCATAGCAACGAAATTGTGCGCACCTCGGCGATTGATGCCTTGCGTAAGTTCCCAGCAGATGAAACTGAAGCCTTGTTGCTGCAAGCCTACACCAGCGAAACCAGCGCTGTTGCTCGCCACACTGCTCGCGAATTGCTCTACGCCAATGGCGATGTGCCAAGCTTGAACGCCTTCGATTGGAACTGGCAAAAATTTGTTGGTGGTGGCGACCTCAAGGGCGAATTGAAAGCGCGCTTGTACTTGAGCGATGGCCCAGATATTACCGCCCTCGCCCACGGTGAAGCCAAAGCCCATGCCTGGTCGTGGAGCTACAGCCTGGCCGAAGCCAAAGCTACCTCATATGTTCAAACCGAAAATGGCACCAAGTATCGCTACTTTGAAGCCTATGTCAAAGTCTTGGGTAACAACGTCTTTACCCCAATCAAAGAACGCATCGCTTGTGGTGTCCAACGCACTGGCAACCTGTATCAAACGACCATCACCTTCTTCTCGGTAACCAAAACCTTTATGGTTGGCCCGATTCCGATTCAGTTGGGCTTGTCAGCCAGTGGCAGCATCTCAATTCCTTGGAAGATTGTCGCAACCGCCTGTGATGTGCCAATCTCAGCCAGCGCCAATGTTTCGATTACACCAACGGTTTGGGCTTCGGCTAGCGCAACCGCCGCAGTCACCATCTTTATCGCTCGTGGTGGGGTAGGCATCAACGCCGACTTCCTCAAGACTTCGCTCGAAGCCAAGGCCAGCGCGACCTATCACATTACCAATGGATTCCACGGCAACTTAGGCCTGAACATCTCGGTTCAACCGCTGGCAGTGCGCATTTTCCTCTGGTATCAATTGCGCAAATGGAATGGCAGTTGGAAGAGCCGCAACGAATGGACGATTTGGAATTGGAGTGCATCAACCCAAACCTGGCCAATTTGGAACACGAATTTCTAAAGAAGCTTAATGAATGGCCCAAATGCAGTGCTCATGGCACTGCATTTGCTTTTTATAAGGGCAAAAACCTACTCCCTGAGCCAAAAAACTACTTGCATTCTTGGCACGGGTGATATAAGGTAGGTGATATCGCGAATGCTTGTGGTATTACGAGGATACTAAAGCCATGCGGCTGTCTTTCAATTCTGGTGAAGACAGGTAGTGTAAGGAGTAACTCCAAATGCATCAATCGGATTTGATCAAGGCCATTGCGGAAAAATCAGGTTTGAGCCAAGCCCAAGCTGGCAAAGCAGTTAACGCCTTGCTCGAAAGCATCACCGAAGCGTTGGCTGCTGGCGATCGGGTCGTCTTGACTGGCTTTGGGACGTTTGAAGTCCGCGAACGCCAAGCTCGTACTGGCTTCAACCCCAAAACCCGCGAGCCATTGGAAATTCCTGCTACCCGCGCCCCAGCATTCTCGGCTGGTAGCAACTTGAAAAAGGCTGTGACCGAGAAATAAGCCTCGGTCAACCCAAAAACCACGGCTAGGCTAAGCGCATAGCCGTGGTTTTTTTAATTTGAAAATAGCACAAACGTTTTGTATAATCAATTGCTGTGTTTGTATGAGGAATGTGTATGCAAGTTTACGAACGGGCTGGTTTAATCATTGCAGGCTTGGCAACACGCACCACTAATCAGACTGAGGCTGATCCGCGCACAGGCTTGATTGGGCCACTCTATCAGCGTTTTTTTGGCGAAAACATTAGCCAACAGCTCACTAACGCCGATTTAACTAGCCGCTATGGGGTGTATACCAACTATGCCAGCGATCATCAAGGCGAATATGATCTGATCGTCGGCCATGCTGTGAGTAGCGATCAACCCCTTGCTGATGGCTTAAGTCGGGTTACAATTCCAGCTCAGCGCTATCTCCGTTGGCAGGCCACAATTACCCAACCCAGCGATGTGATTGGCATGTGGATGCAAATTTGGGAGTATTTTAGCCAACCTCAGCTACATCAACGTAGCTATACCGCCGATTTTGAATACTATGATTTTGCCCAGCCTGATCAGGCCGAAATTTGGATTGCAATTCAGTAAGGTTATGGTATTGACTTGTCATAATTCCTCTCACCTGACTCCAATGCGCAGTATAATGTAAGCCTTAGAGTGTGCCATTTTAAGGAGCGCTGCACGTGGATAGTACCACCCTCAAAGTGGGCGATCAAGCCCCCGATTGGACATTAACGGGTACTGAAGGCGATGTACACTTGGCCAGCTTCCAGGGCCAAAAAAACGTTGTTTTGTTGTTTTATCCATTAGATTTTAGCCCTGTTTGTTCGCTGCAATTGCCTAGTTATCAAGCTCGCAAGCCTGAGTTTGATCAACGTGATACCGAGATTTTTGGCATTAGCACCGATAGCAAGTGGTCGCATAAAGCCTTTTCCGACCAACTCGGGCTAGAATATCAATTGCTGAGCGATTATCAGCGCCATGTTTCCGAGGCCTATGGCGTGTTGCGACCCGAAGGCTTTACCAATCGGGCAGTTTTTGTGATTGATAAAGCTGGCATCATTCGCCATGTTTCGGTAACTAACCCCGGCCAACAGCCCGACCAAAATGAGGTCATTCGGGTTTTAGAAACGTTGTAATAACCGTAAAGCTAGGGCTAAACGCTGGAATTCGCCGTCAATTGGCATGCCCTTACCCCCTAGCCCCTCTCCCGCCCGCGAGCGAGGGGGAACCGCTCCAGCATAACGATTGGAACGCCCCTCGCTCGCCGCCGTGGGAGCGGGGTTGGGGTGAGGGATCTTAAAACCTACCCTTGTAAGCTTCCCCCTCTCCCGCCCGCGAGGCGAGGGGGAAGCAGTCTACCATGACGCGTGGAACGCCCCTCGCTCGCCGCCGTGGGAGCGGGGTTGGGGTGAGGGAACGGAGATTTATGCTTAAAAATCTATCCTCGTAAGGGCTTTAATTCCCCCTGCGTTTCCCGCTGGAGGGACGGAAGGGTGGAGAATCCATAGCATTTAACTGATAATGGATAGACTTATAATTAACAAGCCTTGCACTAACGCCAATCCTGCCAAAACTTTAAAGGCATGATCGGGAATCCAATCGGGCCACAGCCCACCAGTTTGCTTGATTGGCTGGCGATCTTGGCGATAGTGCGGGTGATAGCGGGCATGCACATAGCTGGCAACCATCAACATCACGCCTGGTAAACTATCAATTAGCATTCTCAGGCCAGCAGTTAACTCGCCGCTTTGCCAAAATGAACTACTGGTCAGCGCTAAAGTTATGCCAAAAAATCCAACCAAGCCAAATAAAATGTGCTTTAAATATTTCATCGTTCTCTCCAAAAGTGCTGCGGTTATTTTAGAGCAACCACTTAGCCAATAACCACAACCCACCAAATCCAACCGAACTAGCCTGTAATACAGTCAAAACCCGTTGCTGGGTGGGGTTGAGCCAAGCGTTAAATAGCGCAAGGGTTGGACGTGGTTTGGTTGTTGTAGTCATAAATTGGCGCATGAAAAGCCAGTAGTAGCCGATATGACTCGTAACCCATAAACTCCAAGCAAGCATAGCAACCCCAAATAAGGTTGTCTCAAGTGATCTGCTATTGAAAAGGTTAAGCAAGCGCTCAAAGCTCATTCCCACGCCAGCAAGCATGACCGAAGCGTACATTAGTGTATGGCTACGTTTCATCGTTCTCTCCCAAATAGTCGCAGTTTGTACGTTGGTTGGCTGGGTTTTGATGCAGCTCTAGTTTGCGCCGTTGGGCTGCAATATATAGCCAACGCTGGGGATCGTCACCAAATATTGCGGTTCGGCGGGGTTTGGCTCAATTTTTTGGCGTAAACGATGCACCAATTGTTTCAATAAGGTGCGATCGCCAATGCCATGATGACCCCAAACGTGGATTGTGACTTGCTCGTTGCTGACAACCCGCCCAGCATTGGCCAGTAAATATTGCAGCAAACGATATTCACGATTGGTCAAGGCGACAAAGCCCAAGCCCTCGCGACTAACGCTTTGGCGCTCGGTATCGAGCATTAAATCGCCTTGTTGCAAGGGTGTAGGCCGTTCGCCGCCGACGCGTCGCAGCAGGGCTCTCACTCGCGCCGTCAGGGTGCGCGGGCTAAATGGCTTGTTGAGATAATCATCAGCGCCACCATCCAAGCCGCGAATTAGATCATCTTCGCTGTTGCGCACAGTCAGCAGCATGACCGGCACTGGCGATTGGGCACGGATGCGCCGACAAACTTCAAAGCCATCCAAACCAGGCATATTGACATCGAGAATCACTAATTCAGGTTGTTCAGCAGCAAATTGGGTTAATGCTTGAGTGCCATCAGCCGCTTGTATCACGGCATAGCCTGCTTGGCTCAAGGCAAAGCCAATTAATCCGCGTAACTCAGCATCATCATCAACGACTAAAATCTTCATCAGTTCCTCTGGGTAATTCAATCACAATCCGCGTGCCAAGGCTACGGGCTGGCACATGAATTCGGCCATTGTGGCGCTCAATAATTGATTGAACGATCCACAAGCCCAAACCTGCACCGCTTTGCTCTGGCTCGTTGCGCCCGCGCACAAACAAGCGAAACGGCGATTCGCTGGGCGATGGCGGCATGCCCGGCCCTTCATCCTCGACCCACATTAGCAGATGCTCAGCGGTTACTTCGCCACCAATCGCAATCGTGGTATCGGGCGGCGAGAATTTGCTAGCATTAGCCAACAAATTAACAAATACTTGAGTTAATCGGGTGGCATCGCCAGCAACATTCGGCAGCGGGTAGGGCAAATCAACCTCGATTTGTTGACGGCGCTGTTCGATCAAGGGCAACATCAATTCGACGGCGGCCTCAACCACGCCATCAAGCGCAATTTCGCTGCGCCGAATCGTCAATTGGCCCGCTTCGATGCGAGCACTTTCCAATAAATTATCGATCAAATAGGTTAATCGCAAGGCTCCGCGCTGTAATGATACGATTAATTGGCGAATCTGGGCGGTCGAAAGTTGCGGCAATTGATCAAGCAACAATTCCAATGAGGCTAATTGGGCTGATAGCGGGGTGCGAAATTCATGCGAGATCGTGGCCAAAATCGTGTCACGCAAGCGCCGCGAGGTTTCAATATCGGTTTCATCGCGCATCACTTGCACATGGTTTTGCTCAGCATCGCCAGCGCTGGTAATAATCACTGTGCGGCGACGACCATCAAGCAATTGTAAATGTTCGGTTGCTTGAGCTTGGCCGCGAAATCGCGCATGGATAATTGGACAAGCCTGTTCGCAGGGACGCAGGCCATCGATCAATTGCGGTTGCAATACGTCGCCACAAAAGCGGCCAAGCGCCTGCTCGGTCGTGATGCCAAGCATACTGGCGGCTTGTTGATTCAAATAGCGAATTCGCCGATCGCGATCAACCGTGAATACGCCTTCGACGATGCCAGCCAAAATCGCGTTGGCCTCGGCTTGTTGGCGTTGTAAATCGGCGGTCAGGCCACGCAAACGCTGGCGCATATCTTCAAGTGTGCCCGCCAGCATGCCCACTTCAACGCCTTTGGCTGGGGCAACTGGCGTGGTTAAGTCGCCTCGCCCAATTTGAGCGGCGGCCATGGTCAAACGCCGCAATGGCCAGCCAACATAGCGCCCAACCAACAAATTTAATCCAAATGCCAAAAGTCCGCCAACCAAGGCAATCGTCAGTAGCACTTCGCTAAGCCGCTGGGCCGAATTACGAATTTGGGTATCAGGCAAGGTTACGCTGACCACGCCAATTGGCTGGCCGGTGCTAGCCAATAATGGGGCACTAGCGATGTAGTGATGTTGTTCGCGCAGGTAGCTGTCGGTGATGGTATTGTTGGTCAAAGCAGCGGCCTGGGTTTCGGTCAAGGGATCGCTGGGGGTTTGTAAGCGTTGCTGTGGCACAATCGCCACAGGTAAACTCAAAATATTTGATAACTCAGTTTGATACTGCTGATCAAGCTCAATCCAGACCGCAACGATCATATTGGGATCGGTGGAGAGTGGCACACGCGCAGCTAAACCCAACAAAGCTCCATCAAGCAATAATGCGCGATTATCGAGCGTAGGCATGGCTGGAATTTCAGTGCCAACCGCAATCAATAACTGCCCATCTTGATAAATTGCACAACCTGCAAGATCGCTGGTGGCTTGAAATTGGCCCAAAAAATCAGCTAAGGCACGTTGATCATTGGTTTGCAGTAAGCGAGCGAGGGTTGGGCGTTCGGCTAGCAGTTGGGCGGTGGTTAATACCTCGTTGCCCGAGCGCTGCACATCGTTTTGGGCGATCGCCACCCCTTGGCGTACCCGTGCTAAGCCTTGATCATCGCCTAATTCCAATAACAAACCAATTGCCACCGTAGCAATGCCTACGATGGCAATGATCAACACTGCCAAATTTACGCCGATTAGCAGCGTTGGTAAGCGAATTTTAGGCCGTAACTGCATCGAAAATTATCCACAATGGCCGCGAAGAGCACGAAGGCCGAAACCACGAAGGACGCGAAGAACGCGAAGGATGTTTTTTTGCTTCATAAGTGGGACTGAGTGATCATTAACTGATCACTCAGTCCCACTTATGTTCTATGCTCTATGTGTAATGGTTTTGAAGTTAACAACCGTTAATGCCCCCTCACCCCCAGCCCCTCGCCCACGGCGGCGGGCGAGGGGAGCACTCCTGGAGCGGTTCCCCCTCGCCTCGCGTGCGGGAGAGGGGGCAAGGGGGTGAGGGCATGCGATGCGTTGTCAACCCAATGAACCATTACATCTATGCTCTATGCTCTATGTTCTACACTTTTTTGCGAACGCCGATGAAACACATCGATGACTAATACTAACACTAATGAGATTGCCCCAAGTAGCAAGGCTGCACTATAGGCTCCGGCATACTGACGGTCATCGAGTGCCCGAAAGATATAGACTGTGGCAGTTTCAGTGCGTCCTTGAATCCCGCCGCTGATCACCAGCACTGCCCCAAATTCGCCCAAAGCGCGAGCACAGGTCAGGCCTAAACCATATAAAAAGGCCCAACGCAAGGCTGGAAATGTGACTAAGCGAAAGGTTTGCCAACCACTTGCACCTAAGGTTGCGGCGGCTTCTTCCTGCTTGCGCCCAAATGCTTCTAGTACTGGCATCAACTCGCGCACCATAAACGGCAAGGTTACAAACAAGGTTGCCAAAATCATGCCCGGCAAAGCAAAGGCAATCTGCCAATCAAATGCCTCGGTCAGCGGCTTGAGCACCCCGTTGCGCCCAAACAACACAATCAGGGTGAAGCCGACGATCACTGGCGACATAGCAAATGGCAAATCGAGCAACCGATTAACCAAGGCCTTGCCGACAAATTGATGTCGCACTAGTACCCAAGCCACCAGCGTACCAAAGATGCCGTGAATCGCCACCACTATCAAACAGATGATCAGGGTGAGGCCAAACGAGCGTAACACATGTGGGTGTTGCAAGGCCTCTAGCACCGCCGGAGCACCTTCGCGAAACGCACCAAACACAATTGCACCCAGCGGGGCGATGATCAAAATGCCCATATAGCCTACGACAATGCTGATCAACAGCCATTTGCGCCAGTTCATGCTTGCACCTCCCGCCGCCGACTGAGCCAATCGACAAAGCTCATTGTGCCGAGGGCAATTGCCAACATCACCAACGACATGGCGCTGGCATCACGTTGACTGCCCGATTCAATTTCGCCATAAACATAAACAGCGGCAGTTTGCGAGCGTAGCGGAATATTGCCAGCAACCACGACAATCGCGCCAAATTCGCCAATGGCCCGCGCAAAACTCAGCAATGTGCCCGAAACCAAGGCTGGTAATAAGGCTGGCAAGGTCACGCGCCAAAAAATTTGCCACGCAGGTGCACCAAGCGTCGCGGCTGCCTCTTCGCTTGAACGATCAAGGTTGATCAAGACTGGTTGAACCGAGCGCACCACAAATGGAAATGAGGTAAACAGCAAGGCCAAAATGATGCCTGAGGGCGCAAAAATCACTTGCCAACCCAACTGTTGATTGATCCAGCCACCAATCGCTGCTTGTGGTCCATACAAAATCACCAGCATCACGCCTGTTACCAAGGTGGGAATGGCAAACGGCAAATCAACGACTGCATTCAACAAGGTTTTACCAAGAAATTCATAGCGCACCAAGACAAATGCTGTTAGTAAGCCCATGACTGCATTGATCAACGACATCACGAGGCCAGTCCAAATCGTCAGCCAAATTGCGTGACGAGCAATTGGCGAGCTAACCACGCTGGTGATTGATGCAATGCCAGCGCCCAACCCATCGACGACTACCACAATTAACGGCAATACCAAAAACACTGCCAAATAGGTTAAGGCAGCGCCACGGATACTCCAACGGCCCCACGGTAAACGTGGGGCCGTGCGTTCAATTGTTTGGGTTGTCATTGTTGCACCTGTGCTAACACTTTGGCATACACACCATCATCGCCAAAGTATTCAGGCGTGGCTTTGCTCCAACCACCAAATTCGTTGATTGTAAATAGATCGTTGATGGCGGGATAGCGCTCAGCAGTGGCTTTGGCAACATCGGCATCGACCGAGCGCAAGCCAAATTCAGCAAAGACTTCTTGCGCTTCACGACTATGTAAGAAGGCGATAAAAGCTTCGACTGCTTGGCGATTGCCATGTTTTTCAACTGATTTATCGATCAAGGCAATCGGGTTTTCGATCAAAATGGTTGACGTTGGAATAACCATTTGATAGGTTTGACCGCCTTTTTGGCCAACCAAAATTTCGTTTTCATAGGTGATTGCCACATCGCCAACCCCTTTTTCAAAGTTGGTGATACTTTCACGCGCACCTTTATCAAATACCACGACATTTTTGAGCACACTAGCCAAAAAAGCTTGAGCCGCAGCATCGTCGTTGGCGGGCACTCCCGTAATCTGGCCACGTTTGGCCGCCCCATACAACGCCAAAATATTCCATTGTGCGCCGCCGCTGGTGCGCGGGTCAGGAGTTAAAATTTGGACACCAGGCTTAGCCAAATCAGCCCAATCTTGAATGCCTTTGGGATTGCCTTCGCGCACCGCGAACACCACAATCGAGGTACTGACCATACCTGAGTGCGTGCCAGCTTTCCAATCGTGGGTGATCAGGCCTGCATTGGTGATGCGATTAATATCAGCTTCGAGTGAAAGCGCGGCAATATCGGCCTCGAAGCCTTCGACGATTGCCCGTGATTGGGCACCTGAGCCTTGATATGATTCTTCAAATTTGACTTCACCGCCAGTATCGGTCTTCCATTTTGCTTGGAACAGCGGAATCAGCTTGGCATAGGCTTCGCGTGGCGTGGTGTACGCGCCCAAGGTGATGGTGGTAACCGTGGCATTGCTGGTGGTAGTTTGGCTGGCCTCGCCACAAGCAGCCAATAATCCGACCAATAACAAGCTCAATAAACTGAAATGCAAGCGTTTCATGCCACTGTCTCCAAAACATTCAAAGCCAGCCGTTCAGGCATTGGCTGAAGATAACTTGAACGAATAATTAACACTGGCACGCTGATTTGGCTCAACAATGGGCCAACCACACTGCCAAGGTCGTAGTTGCTGCTGTAGGCTCCCAGCGGCGCACCCACAATCACCAGATCATAGCCCCCGCATTTGATCTCGGCGTTGATGGTTTGGGCTACATTGCCAACCAGCATTTTGGTTTCGGTCACAACTTCATGGCGGCGTAAGCTGGCCGCACTGGTTTGTAAAAAGCGCTCTAGGCGTTCAATATCGTTGCTATGGGTTGCCACCGAAACTAAAGTGGCACTGGCTCCAACCGAACCCAACAAACGCCCAGCAAAGGCTACATCTTCTTTGCTTGGTTCGCCATCGCTGACACAAATTAAAGCTTTGTTACAGGGTTTGGCGCTTGGTGGCACGAGCAATACATGTTGTTGGGCCACGCTCAGAAGTTGGGTTGCATCGCGCTCAGCGTTGCGGGCTTCAGTGCCCAAAACCACAATATCGCATGGCTCGTGTTCGGTTTCCTTGCGCACAGTTTCAATCAAACTGGCGGTCGATAAACGGGTTTGCAGATGCGGCAAGCCCGCCCCAAGTTGTTCGCGCACCGCTTGAATTCGGGCACGCAAGCTTGCTTCGCTGCCATCACGTGCAACCACCGTCGCCCGCGCATGGGCGAGGCGAGCCAAATTACCGCCAATATTCAAAGCAGTTTCAGCCACAGGCTGGCTATCGGCAAGCATCAGCACATTCAGGCCCCGTTGGCTGAGCGCATGCAACCGCCGCACGCCAATCCATAATTGGTCGCCACTCTGAATTGGCAAATTATGGGCTTTGTCGGGGTTGCGCAGGGCATCGATCAAAATGGCATGCTCACCGAATGGCCGCACTGGCGCAATCGAATGCACATCGGGCAGGGCTGGCAATCGTAGGCGAATTCGTTCAAATGCTCCCACAAAGGTTTGGGTTTCGACCGTAGCCTGACCTAAAGCTGGGCAACGCAAAGCGGCCTCGGTTCGGGCCAAAACCACGTCTTCAGGCCGAATAACCACCTGCACAGCAGGATGATGCTCGGCAGTACTGGAGGTTTGCAGCGGAAAGGTCATCGAACCAACTTGCACCCCAATATCGTTGCACTGGCCAAGCAACACGTTGGCGCTGCCAAGGAAGGTCGCAACAAACTCGGTTTGCGGGCGTTGATACAGCTCATTCGGCGTGCCAACTTCGAGCAAACGCCCCATATTCATCACGCCTAAACGATCGGCCAATTCAAAGGCTTCTTCTTGATCGTGGGTCACAAAAATTGTGGTAATGCCTAATTCACGTTGAATGCTGCGCAAATTACGCCGTAAATCGGTGCGAATTTTGGCATCGAGTGCCCCAAACGGCTCGTCGAGCAATAACACTGCCGGATTATGAGCCAAGGCGCGGGCTAAAGCGACCCGTTGTTGTTGGCCGCCCGAAAGTTGGCGCGGCAAACGCTTGCCCAAGCCAGCTAAACCAACCAAATCCAATAATTGATCGCGGCGTTCAGTGCGTTGCTTGCGCTCAACCTTGCGAATCCGCAAAGCAAACTCAACGTTCTCGTCCACGGTCATATGTTCAAACAACGCATAATTTTGAAAAACAAAGCCCACATCACGGGCTTGAGGGTTCAAATCAGTTACATCACGACCATGTAGCACAATCCGGCCTGTATCGACCGGAGCCAAGCCCGCGATCATGCGCAAAATCGTGCTTTTGCCGCTACCACTCGGCCCTAGCAGCACAAAAAACTCACCATCGTGAATTTGTAGCGCCACCCGATTAACCACCGCATGATGTTCATAGCGTTTGGTCAGTTGATCAAGCACAATCGACATCGCACCCTCCTTATGGTTCCAAGCATGTTCCAGCTTTGTTCCAATTCGGTTCCAAATTGGCTAACTGGCTTGTCGTTGGGCTAGGTACTGGTCTAATCGGGCAACCGAGCGCATCCGTGGGTGATGCTGCTCAGCGGTTTCGCCTTACGGCATGGGCGTTCCAATTCGATCAACCATATGCTGTATCTAGCTACTCTTATCATCACACTTGGCAATTCCAAAGCGCGTTCCAAATTGAGCTTGATGATTGGCTCGAGGTTGTTATGTTGGTTTGCCGAAACTGTGGAGAGCACAAAGGCATACTAGCAGCAACGCAATGGAGCGAGCCACAATCTCAGTTTCTGAAATCAGTGCTTATGGGATTTGAGGGGGTTTAGAGGAATTAAAGCCCCCTGCGTTTTCCGCCATAAAGGCAGGACGGTTTTCGCCAATGATTGGTTAAAAACCGACCCTTGAAAGGCAAGGGGCGAGGGTAATACTTAGCTACGGGCGGCTTTGGCTTGGCGCATTACTTCGTGAAATTGCTCAACATGATCATTTAAATGCTTCAACCCAAGGAAGTAGCGACCATGGGCGTTCAGCGGCCCCCAGGCTTCGTACAACACTTTGCTAATTTCGAGGTGGGGTTGGTCGGGCCAGGCATCGAGCATGCTCAGGCACATCCGGCGGCTTTCTTCAAGGCGTTGACGGGCTTGCTCAAGGGTTTGTAAATCTCGCCATGGGGTTTCATAGCGCAACCGTTCATTGGGCAAAATGCCCGAAGCCATGGCCAAGGCGGTCAAGGCGGCCTCTTCGTTGCTCGAAGTCACATGACAAATCAAATGGCCAAATGTCCAAGCCATAGCTTTTTCTTCCTCAGAAGCCCCAGGATCATTAGCCTTGGGATCGGATGGCACGAAAACGATATCTGCATCAACCGCATCAGTTAATAAACCGAGCAAGTCGCCGATCATCTCATCGGTTGCATCCCATAGATCTTGCTTGCTCAAGCTGGCCCCAAGCTCGCCTAACGTTTGTTTACCTTCCTTCAACGGCCCAAAATCGATCATAACACACCACTCCTATTGCCAAGTTGAAACAGTATTAAGTTTACCCCAGCTTCTACACAAATTTAGCGATGTTTATTCACGATTTTTTCACACGGCTAGCCGATAGTAAATCTAAGCAAACATTCTAGTGCTATGACAAGCACCGACCATCAATCGCTCGTGTGTTTAGGAGGTTCGCCAATGGATTCGCAGCCCGATCTTTCGATTGTTTTTCCGGCCTATAACGAGGCCGAAAATATTGAAGCTAGCATTCTCGATGCCATTCAAGTGCTCAATAGCCTTGGCCTGAACGGCGAGATTGTGGTGGTCAATGATGGTAGCCACGATCACACTGCCAGTGTTGTGCGCGATGTGGCAACCCGCCATCAGCAGGTGCATTTAATCAACCACGAAATGAATCAAGGCTATGGTGCTGCAGTTTGGACAGGCCTAACCAACGCCACTGGCAAATTGGTCTTTTTCTGCGATGCTGATCGTCAATTTGATTTGGCTGAATTAGAAAAATTAGTAGCGCGGCGGCATCATGCGCCCTTGGTGGTGGGCTATCGTGCACCGCGCCGCGATCCATTTTTACGGCGCTTGAATGGTTGGGGCTGGAGCCATTTGGTGACGCTGTTGTTTGGCTACACCGCTCGCGACATCGATTGTGCCTTCAAAATGCTTGATCAACGGGTGATCGATATATTGCGTCAACAAGTGCAATCACGTGGGGCGACCTTTAGCGCCGAATTATTGGTGCGAGCCAAACGTGCAGGCTTTCAGATTGCCGAAGTGGCGATTGTTGGCCATCGCCCACGGGTCGCAGGCAACCCAACCGGAGCCAAATTGAGCGTGATTATTCGCGCCTTTCGTGAATTATTGCAACTTTATCGTGTGCTCAATCGTGAGCGTCGCACAACCAAGCCCGCCACACTTTAAATTAGATTAAGCCAGTTGGGTACCAATTGCGCTGTGCTATTTACGCTCACGTTTGCGCAAGCGACATCAACGAAGATCGAAGCGGTACGTCATGGCTATTTGGCAGTCGTTATAAAACCACGGTCGGAGGACGTTTCCATGACTATTTCAATGGCTGAAAATCAACAACGTTGGTGGCGTTTTGCCCTAGTGGGCCTCAGCGGAACCTTGGTCGATGTGCTAGTGCTGAGTATGCTCAAAATGCTGGGTTGGGCCACAATTCTGGCCAACATCGTTTCCTACAGCGTCGGCATCATCAATAACTTTTGGTGGAATCGCCGTTGGACGTTTGCCAGCAACAATCCTGACTGGTTGCCACAGTTTTTACGCTTTGGCGCGATTAGCCTAAGCGCCTTGGTGATCAATACCTTAATCGTAGCCGTAACTGAAGCTCCACTCAACGATCTTTGGCAGAGCCATGGCTATGTGCTGGCCAAGGGAGTGGCGACGATGGTTGGTTTTGCCTGGAATTTTAGTTTGAATCGCATTTGGACATTTAATCTTGAACATGAGGTGGTCGCATGAGTGCATCAACCACAACGAGCAATCTGCGCCGCCCATTGGCATGGCGCATTGCCCAATTAACTCGTAGTCAAGCCTTAGTGCTGTTGAGCCTAATTTTGCTGTTTGCTGGCTGGTTGCGTTTGCATAATTTCGATGCTGTGGCCGAGGGCAATACCTACTACACCGCTGCTACCGTCGCCATGACTCAATCGTGGCATAATTTCTTCTTTGCGGCGGCTGAGCCTGGTGGCTCGGTCACAATCGACAAGCCAGCCTTGGGTTTATGGATTCAAGCGATTTTTGGCAAGTTGTTTGGGGTCAGTGGCACAGTGGTAGTGCTGCCGCAGGTTTTGGCTGGCTTAGCCACAATTGGTTTGCTCTATTGGATTGTGGCGCGGCGCTGGGGACGGTCGGCAGGCTTATTGGCGGCAGCGATTCAGGCGATCAGCCCAATTAGCATTGCCGTTGAACGCACCAATAATCTTGATGCGTTGTTGATTGTGACCTTGGTTGGGGCGATGGCCTTGTTTTTGGTGGCGACCGAGCGCACCAGCACTAAATATTTGTTGTTGGCTGGCGCAGTGGTTGGTCTCGGCTTTAATATCAAAATGCTGCAGGCCTTTTTACCCTTGCCCGCCTTTTATGCGATGTACTTTTTTGCGGCCAAAACTGGCTGGTGGCGCAAGATTTGGCAACTTGGCTTGACCACCCTTGTGCTGTTAACGGTCAGCTTTTCGTGGGCAATTGCGGTTGATCTGGTTCCAGCCAGCGAACGGCCCTACATCGGCAGCAGCGACACCAACTCAGTTGTCAACTTGATTTTGGGCTATAACGGAGTTGAGCGCTTGACTGGACGCGAAGGCCAAGGCATGGGCGGCGCAGGTGCTCCAACTGATGATCGCCAGCGCTCCAATGCAACCGATGGCAATGCTCAAATGCCTGCCATTCCCAATGGCAATGCCCAAACTCCACCAAATGGTATGACCGACGCAGGCATGCGTGGTCAATTTGGCGGCGGTGGCCCAGGCATGGATAGTGGCGAATCGGGCTTATTGCGCATGTTCAGCTCACCGATGAATACCAATATTGGCTGGTTGCTGGGAGCGGCACTCTTGGCCGTGGTTGGCTTAGCTACCTATTACATCAAGCAAAGCCGTTGGCCTGATGCCGATGTTTGGGCTTGGGCGGGTTGGTTGATTACGGCTTTTGTGGTGCTGAGTTTTGCGGGCTTTTCGCATGGCTACTACAGTGCTACGATTGCGCCGGCGATTGCGGGAACACTGGCAATTGGCATCACGGTTTGGCGACGTAGCACCAGCAAGATCGTTGGTTTATGGCTCATTGGTTTGGTTGCAGCCGCCTTGGTGGTGCAGGTGATCGCCGCTCAGCCCAGCGTCAGCGGTTGGCTCATTCCGGCGATTGCAATTGGTTTGGCGTTGGTGGCGATTGGCTTGGCGTTTCGCACCTCGTGGCGGGTGGCAGCAACGGCGGTTGGCATTGCCGCGATTCTGCTCATTCCGAGTGAATGGGCCTACAAAACCTCGGCCATGGAGCAAATGAATAGCACCTTGCCCAGCGCCGCTGCTCCAACCGCCAATGCCAATGGTTTTGCGACTGGCTTTGGCAGTAATCGCAACCGCTCAGATAGCAGCAGCACCAGCGCCTTAGCGACCTATCTGCAAGAGCGCACTAGCGACACCTACTATATGCTCGCCGTACCAAGCTCGATGATGGGTTCGTCGTTGGTGATCGAAACTGGACGACCTGTTTTGATGATGGGCGGTTTTTCTGGCAGTGATCCGGTGGTTGATGCCGATGATATTGCGCAGTTGGTGGCCGACGGCAAATTACGCTACATCATGACTGGCGGTATGGGCGGTGGTAGCCGTGGTGGTAGTTCAACGGTGCAAACGTGGATCCAGCAAAACTGTAGGGTAGTCACCGATGCACCGAGCAGTCAAGTGGGCTTTGATCTGCCAAATGGCCAAATGCCAACTGCTAATCAAAATAGCCAAGCAGCGCCCACAAATGGCAATGCTGGCGGTGCACAATTTGCTCAAAACAATTCATCATTGTATCGTTGTGGCGAATAATTCGCCTGAGGAAGTTGCTTCCTTCTAGTTAACGGTACTGCTCAATGCTGAGTTCTCCGCTCGATGGCCTGCTAGTGCTCGACCTCTCACGGGTGCTGGCAGGCCCGTATTGCACCATGATTCTTGGCGATCTTGGGGCTGATGTGATTAAAGTTGAAGCGCCGCAAGGCGATGATACCCGCCGCTGGGGGCCGCCGTTCGTTGCTGGCGAGAGCGCCTACTATTTGGCGGTCAATCGCAATAAACGCTCGTTGGTCGCCGATCTCAAAACTGCCACTGATGCTGCGTTGATTCGCACAATCGCCAACCGCGCCGATATATTGGTTGAGAACTTTCGGCCTGGCACGCTCGAACGCTTTGGCTTGAGTTTAGCCAGTCTGCGCGAGCAAAATCCCCGTTTGATTACCTTGACGATTAGCGGAATGGGCGCGACTGGGCCTGAAGCTGAGCTGCCAGGCTATGATTTTATTGTGCAAGCCACCGCAGGTTTGATGAGCATCACTGGCCCAGCCGAGGGCGAGGCCAGCAAAGTTGGGGTTGCCGTCGTCGATTTGACCACCGGAATGTTGGCGAGCAACGCGATTTTGGCGGCGTTGTATGCGCGGGAACGCACAGGCTTGGGGCAGCATATTGATATTTCGTTGTTGGAAGCGCAAGTTGCTTGGCTGGCGAATGTTGGCAGCGCCTATTTGGTAACTGGCACAGAGCCAACCCGCTATGGCAATGCCCACCCCACGATTGTGCCCTATCAAACCTTTGAGGCTAGTGATGGTGCGTTTGCCTTGGCAGTCGGCAATGATCGTCAATGGCAACAGTTGTGTGCTGTTTTGCAACAACCTGCTTGGGCTGATGACCCACGGTTTAGCACCAATCCGCAACGAGTGCAGCACCGCAGCGAATTGGTTGATTTGCTAAATCACCAGTTTAGCAAATCAACGAGTGCTGAGTGGGTGGCGTTAATTCAAGCGGCGGGTATTCCGGTGGGCGCAGTGCGCAGCGTTGGTCAAGTGTTGAACGACCCACAAGTGTTGGCACGTGAGATGGTGGTCAGCGTTCAGCACCCGACAATTGGCGATTTGAAAATGTTGGGAATTCCGTTTAAATTCTCGGCAACACCCGCAAGAATCCGTTTAGCCCCACCACTGCTGGGACAACATAGCCAAGAAATTCACCAGCAATTTAACCCAAAAGTACCACCTAAAACCGACTGATTTAATTGCAACCCCGCCATGACTCTGCTAAAGTTGCTACTACCGATACCTGTTGGGATTGTTGGTGCTAGACAAACGTGTGTGTGCTGGTTTTAGGCCATTTTGGTCGAATGTTCAGCCTGAGCATGGTTTGGATAATCGATTATTATTAAATAGTATTAATAATTGTTCGATTACGATCGACAAAACCCAAAATAACGCCAATATCCTGATTGAACAGGGCCAAACAAGCAATACTAAGCAGGATTAATCTGCATTCGATGAATAACGATAATTGACCTGCTAAAGCTAATTTTAGCAACAATAATGTAAGGAGGCAGCTTTATTTTTGACGATAAAGTTGCCTTTTTATTCAGATCGAGTTCTTGATCAATTGATTCATTTCTACTATACTAGGTCGTATCAATCGCAGCCTGCGATCCTCGCACTGATATTCCATCGACGCTGAATTGTTTGGCAATGGTGCTGCTTATGGCAGTGGTTCTTTGAGTTCTGGTTTTTGCAGTGTGGGCATCGATTGGTTGGCGAATTTTGCTGAGGAGGCATTATGGCATTTTTTCGGCAGCGTTTTGAGCTAGCCCGTGGTTTAGCAGGCACCAACCTGCGTTCAATGGAAGGTTTGCGCGGAATCGCAGTTTTTCTGGTGTTTTTGGTGCACTTTCGCAGTTCGATCCAGCCGTGGTTATTCAGCGATGGCCCAACCGCCACGATTAATAATGCTTTGGCAATGATTGGCAACACTGGGGTTGATTTATTTTTCGTGCTCAGTGGCTATTTGATCTATGCCTCGTTGATTAAACGTGAGCAAGCTTATATGGGCTTTATCGGGCGACGAATTCGGCGGATTTACCCAACCTTTTTTGTGATTTTCATGGTCTATCTGGGGTTATCGATTCTTTTTCCGGCTGAAAGTAAAATCCCCAGCGGCGTAACTGCTGCAACGCTCTATTTCATTCAAAACTTAATCTTTTTGCCTGGGTTGCTGCCGATTGAGCCAATGATTACGGTTGCTTGGTCGCTGAGCTATGAAGTGTTTTATTATTTGATTATGCCAGTCATCGTCGTGGCGATTGGCTTGCGTGGCAAAACGCCCCAATGGCGAATCGGCTTTTTCAGCGTGGTTGGCTTGGTGCTCACCGCCGTTTGTATCATCTGGCAAGGCCCGCTGAAATTGGCGATGTTTATTGCTGGCATTTTGCTGCACGAATTGTTGGAATCGTATCGCGAGCGTACTCCAGCGGCTTGGCTCGGCTTGCTTGGTTTGGTCATCGGGACATGCGCTCCATTGTTGCCACTGACTGGTATGCTGGGCAATGCAATTCGGTTTACATTAATTTTCAGTGGCTTTTTGTTGGCATGCTGGCACTGTTTTAGCCAAACTGAATCGTGGCTTAAACAGGCGCTTTCGTGGACACCACTGCGTTGGTTGGGCAATATGAGCTATTCATATTATTTGATTCATGGCTTGGCCTTACATGCAGGCTTTATGCTGCTAAGTAAATTGATACCCGCTACGCCAACGGCTGGTTGGTTCTTTTGGCTGATTTTGCTGTTGATGTTTGGCTTGACGCTGGTGGTTGGCGCATTGTTGTTTATTGTGGTTGAACACCCAATGTCGTTGAGAAACAATGTCAAACCTATAGTTGAGCCACGCGATCCAGAAGTGCGCCCAGCACTCAAAGCTGACGCTGCCTAACTTTCAAACCAGCCCTTTTCAGCTATCATGCAAAGGGCTGGTTTATTTTTAGTTGAGGTAGCTATGGCTGAAATTCGGGTTGCGACGGTGGCTGATGCGGCGGCGATTCAGGCGATTTATGCGCCAATTGTTGAGCAAACCGCAATCTCTTTTGAGGTTGTGGCTCCAACTAGCGCTGAAATCGCCCAGCGCATCAGCAAAACGCTCGAATTATACCCATGGTTAGTTTGGTGTGATGAACAGGCGGTGGTGCAAGGCTATGCCTATGCCAGCCAACACCGAACTCGGGCAGCCTATCAATGGTCGGTCGATACCACCGTGTATGTGGCTCATACGGCCCAGCGCCAAGGTGTTGGTCGGGCGTTATATCAGCAACTTTTAGCGATTTTGCGCGGGCTTGGCTATTATTCGGCCTATGCTGGCATCACCTTGCCCAATGCTAAAAGTGTTGGTTTGCACGAGGCGCTTGGTTTTACGCCAGTTGGGGTTTATCGCCAAGCAGGCTTTAAACATGAGCGTTGGCATGATGTTGGTTGGTGGCAATATCAGTTGCAAACTGGCGATCAAACTCCAGCCGATCCACGTAAATTTGGTGTAAGCTAGGGGCATTGGTTGGGAGCGATGGATCAAGTTTGATCCACGAAGGGAAGGCGCAGAAAACGCAAGAATCTGAGGACTTTACACCTTCCTCAACTGCAATCGGAGATACTCACCCATTCAAAAATACTATAAACCATTACAATGAGCAGCAAGAGAGCAGGATTGGCGATTCACACAATTTCTAGGAGGTGGAGCATGCCCCAGATTACGGTTGGCTCGCAAGCAGCGTTTGAGGTCGCTAGCGGCACGCGTTTGGTCAATGCACTCGAAGATCATGGTGTTGATATTTTGCATCGCTGTGGTGGCAATGCCCGTTGCACAACCTGTCGGGTTGAGTTTCAGGCTGGCGAACCCCAAGCCATCACCAAAGCTGAATCGTTTAAATTGGCCGAGGCCAAGCTGACTGGAGTGCGATTGGCTTGCCAAATCCTTTGTGAACACGACATGCAACTCCAACCCTTACAAACCCTGAGTGCATCGGGCTTGCCCGACCCTGGGCCACGCCCCGCCGATGAACTTACCCCAGCCCCTGAATGGCTGAATGCTTGATTAACTTACATTGCACCAAGGATCTCCATGCTGAGATGCTTGGTTGAATAGGAATTGGATGAACGCTCCGTTGCTGCGCGAATTTGGCTCAACTGGTTTGCATGTTTCAGTGCTAGGCTTTGGCGCTGGCCACATTGGCGGAAACGAATTAACTGAAGCTGAAGCAGCCAAGTTGCTACATGGATTGCTCGACCTAGGCATTAACTTAATTGATACAGCCCGTGGATATGGCCTTTCCGAGGAGCGCATCGGGCGACATCTCCAGCAACGTCGCCATGAGTTTGTGCTTTCAACCAAAATTGGCTATGGCATTGAGGGCTACGACGATTGGACAAGCCCAATCATCACCGCTGGAATTGATGCGGCGCTGCAACGGATGCACACCGATTATCTGGATATTGTGCATTTTCATTCTTGCCCGGTCGAAACCCTACGGGCAGGCGAGGTGATTGAAGCACTTGAGCGAGCGGTTCAAGCGGGCAAAGTACGGGTTGCCGCCTATTCTGGCGATAATGCGCCCTTGGCTTGGGCGGTACAATCAGGCCATTTTGGTGCAATTGAATGCTCGGTCAACCTCGCCGATCAACGGGTGATCAGCCAAGGATTAGCCCAAACCCAGCAACGCCAAATCGGCGTGATTGCCAAACGCCCAGTAGCCAACGTTGCGTGGCGTTTTGCGCAACGGCCAGTTGGCGATTATGCTGAAGTCTATTGGGAACGGCTCCAAGCTATGCAGCTTGATCTCGATCCTGAGCAACTTTTGGGTATTGCTCTCCGCTTCAGCGCCTATACCCCAGGCGTGCATAGCTGTATTGTTGGCTCGCGCAGCCTTGAACATATGCAACACAATTTAGCATTATTGCAACAAGGCCCACTTGAACCCCAACTCTACCAATACCTCACTAGCCAATTTCAGGCTAACGATCAAGGCTGGGTTGGCCAAATCTAAGCAATCAGCAAGTAGCATTGACGCTGGCGCTTGCTACTCTAGTAGTAGAAATAGGACTTTTCAACTATAGCCCTGTGTTGGCAAAACTGCCACAATCAGGCTGAGCGCAGACGATCAATTTAATTTCATGGTTCAGTGGTTGGGGAATTTGCCCTGATGTTGCTTGCAGTTGCAACTTTGGCCTGTTTCGGGTACAACAGCAACGAGTGAATCAACAATCAAGGACACCATCATGGGCAAATTAATTACTATTGTGGGCAACGCAGGGATTGGCAAAACGACCCTCACTAATCTCTTATGTCGTGATCCGCGTTTTTTCGCAGCTTTAGAGAGCCACGCCGAACGGCCATTTCAACAACTGTTTGCCCAAAATCTACAACGTTATGCCCTTGCCAACCAATTCGATTACCTCTTACTCCGTGCCGAACAAGAGCGGTCGATTCGGGCGCAAACTGGCATTGGGGTCCAAGATGGCGGCCTTGATGAAGATTTTTGGGTTTTTACCCAGCATTTTCAGCAACAGGGCTATTTGAGTGTTGCCGAATTTGCCTTATGCCAACGTTTATATCTTGAGTTGAGAGCTGGGCTTGGTCAGCCCGATTTGATTATCAAACTTGATGCTCCGTTGGATGTGATTATTCAACGTTACGAGCAGCGCAATCGCCCGTTGGAAATCGCGCAGCGCGACGATTTAGTCCAACTTGGCGCATTGCTTGATCGTTGGGCAGCGACAATTACCACCCCTTTGCTCAGCCTCGATTGGAGCAGCAGCTCTTTACCAACGATCAAACAGCAATGCCAATTAATTGAAACTATTCTTACAAAACTCAGTATAATAACCAACTAATACCAAACCTGAGTTAGATGTAGATTTTGGAGGTTGTATGCGTTTCCGTGTTGGCTTGATCCTCACGCTTTTGCTGATGATCACCGTTGGAAAAACCCTGCAAAACCCGAGGGAGGTGGCTCAAGCCCAGCCCCAAACCCCTGAACAAACAACAATTCCACAAGGATTTGCCCGCATCCAAGAGCAAGAGTTTAACGACTTACCACTCGATGCCAATGTGCTCGTTGGTGGTAGTTTGGTTGTGCGTGGCTCAATTCAGCAAACCGATGTTGATTACTTTAAAATCGATTTGGTTGCTGGCCAACGGGTGGTTTTAGCAACCATTACGCGGGGGAGTATCGCTTCTGGTGATACAACGCTGCACTTATTTGCCGCGATTGGCAATAATCCTGATCCTGCGGAGAATCTTGTGCTGCTCGAAACCGATTTGAGCGATGGCGTACATACCAATGGCTCATCGGTAATTAGCTCGCAGCCAATTACGACGACTGGCAGCTATTTTATCAAACTTGAGGGCGGCACTTCTACCACGATAATCGAGCCTTACGATTTATATGTGCGGGTTTTGAGCACAAACCTTAGCGAACAAGAACCAAACGACCAAGTGCCGCAAACCATCACAACTCAAGCCAGCGTCAGTGGTGTTCTTTCAGCGAGCAACGACCTTGATCGCTATCAATTTAACGTCAATGCTGGTGACACAATTTTCGCCACCGTCGATTTTGACCCTGAGCGCGATGGCACAACCTGGAATGGGTTTCTGACGATTGGGTTAATCGACACCATGTATTTCGAAGCCAACGATGGCAACACTGTTTCACCGAATGCTGAAGCCAATGTGATGATGGTTAAGCAGGCAGGAATCTATGAAATTCAGATTGGTTCGGCGGTTGATGTTGGTTCACAAGCCAGCTATGTGGCCCAAGTGCTGATTCTACCTGCAACAATGCAAGCCAACTGCCAAACCGTTATGAGCCAAGAAGTTCAAGCAATTGGCCCGAATATCGGCATACTTCAATCGAACTTAACCGTTGCACAAGCAGCCAATATTACTGATCTTGATGTGTTGCTTGATTTAGAACATAGCTTAATGCCCGATTTGGATGTGACCTTGACCGCACCCGATGGCAATGTGGTAGCGCTCTTCACCGATATTGGCAGCGCTCAGCGCCCCAACGTCAATCTCGTGATCGATCAGCAAGCAGCCTTGCCACTTGGTAGCTATAACAACTTGAATGACCTCTATTTTGCCCCAGAAGCCAATTTCAGCCTCGATTGGTTTGTAGGCCAACAAGCCCAAGGCCAATGGACTCTGACGATTTATGATGATACCGACCAAAATGCTGGCCAATTAAATAGTTGGGGCTTGCGGATTTGTGGCATGCCCGCGCCAAGCGATTGTCCAGTCGGGATGGCGCGTAGCGTGCTGTATAGCAGCCAATTTGAAGCCGATGATGGTGGATTTACCCATGAACCCTTTGATGACCAATGGGTTTGGGGTAATCGCAATAGCCCACCAATTGTTGGGGCTTATAGTGGCGAAAATAGCTGGAATACCAACTTAACTGGCAACTACCCAAATAGTGCCCTGATGACAATGTATACGCCAGCAGTTGATTTGACCAATGTTACCGGGCCAATTTATGCGAGTTGGCAGCAACGCTACCAACTTGATAGTGGCATCAACGATTTTTATTTGGTAACAGCTATTGGTTCTCAAATGCGATCAGTCTTATTTAACCATCAAAGTGCTGCGATGCGCGTCGATGTAGGTAACCCAGTAGTTACCATCGAGCAAAGTACTGGCTGGGGTCTTCAGCATCATGATCTCTCTGCTTTTGCTGGTAATACCCTGCGACTAAAATGGAATTTTGGTAGTAACTCAACCGATAACTTTGCCGGGGTTGCATTTGATGATATAGAAGTTACTGGGTGTATTAACGCCAACTTAATTACGCCAACGATCACGCCGACCCCAAGTATCACGCCAACACCAACCAATACCGCAACACCGACGATCACACCAACGCCTACCACCATGCCCCAACCAACCAATATTGTCCAATACTTGCCGTTGGTTATCGTTGAAGGTCCATTAGTGCCCAGCCCTAAACAACCTTGGATGGCAACCACTACACCTACGACCCTGCCAAATACGATTGACCGCTAAAACAACCAGATCAATTGTGCCAGCCTGGGGATATCAGACTGGCGCAATTCCCCTAAATTCACCCTTGCAATTGGTTAAAAAGTAACCTACCCTAACTCAATCCCACCTTCATTAGTGCCCCTGCAAAAGCCTTGTTTTAGGAGGTTTGCATGCGTCTACGGATTGGGTTTATTGGCCTCATGATCGCCTTACTTGGGTTTGCGGGCTTTCAAGCCAGTTCAAGCCGCCCCAAGTAACACAACCGCCTCACAAATTGCTCAGGCGAATATACCGCAAGGTGCAGTCCGCGTTAAAGAACAAGAAACCAACAATACGACTGCAACAGCAAACGCGATCATGTCCAGCAGCACCCTGATTCGCGGGATTATCTGGAATGGCGACGTTGACTTCTATAGCATTGAATTAGCTGCTGGCGATCGCCTGACCGCCGCAACTATGTCTTCGGCCTCAGCTTCGGGTAACAATGATACGGTATTAACCTTTTTTGCGCCTGATGGTACAACTGTGGTTGAAACCGATGATAACGATGGCTCGATAGGAGCCAATTCCTCAGTGATTAGCTCGGCTCCGGTGACCCAAACCGCTACCTACTATCTGCGGTTAAGTAGTACCAGCACCAACCAAGTTCGCTACTATGACTTCTATGTGCGGGTGTTGAGCGAAGCCGCAACTGCCGAACAAGAACCAAACGATCTTGTGACAACCGCCCAAGTGTTGCCTGCCAGCGGCACAATTTCGGGGGTCTTATCGGCCACCACCGACCTCGATTTCTACCAATTTAACTTGAATGCTGGTGATACGATCTTTACCAGCCTCGATCTCAACCCTGAGCGTGATGGCATCGTTTGGAACGGACGACTAGGAATCGGCACGTTTAATGGCTTTACTTTAGTTGTTGATGATGGAAGTGTAGTCTCACCCAATGCTGAAGCCCATTTTATGACCGTCAAGACGAGTGGTACCTACTATGTGCAGGCCTCAACGACGGCTGCAAGTATTCCGGCTGAAGCAACCTATTTATTAGATGTTACACTATTTCCGGCTGAGCAACAGGCCAATTGTACAACCTACACCAGCACCGATGTGACCAAGACCATTCCGACGACCACCAGCTTTATCACCTCAACCCTAACGGTGCCTGATAACTTTATCATCGCCGATCTTGATGTCAGTATCGAACTAACCCATACCAACATGCCCGACCTGGATGTCCAACTCCAAGGTCCAGATGGTAATGTTGGTGGGCTATTTACCGATATTAGCAATAATACCCAAACCACGATCAATATCGATCTTGATGATGAAGGCGCGATTCCAATTGGAATTTTCGCAATTGTCTCAGGAGTTCGTTATATTCCAGAGTTTGCGTATCGTCTCGATTGGTTCGATGGTGGTCGCTCTGCTGGCACATGGACGCTGTTGATTCATGATGATGCTGCTAGCAATGGTGGAATGCTGCAAAATTGGAGTATCACGCTTTGTGCTGCCCCACCCGCCAGTTGCCCCGATGGTATGAGTATGAGCACAATCACGAGCACCGATTTCGAGGCCAACGATGGGGGCTTTACCCATAGCGGAACCGCTGATACATGGGAATACGGCGCACCAATCGCTGCTCCATTGATCGGTAGTTATAGTGGGGCTAATAGCTGGAAGACCAACCTTGACGGAACCTATTCGATCAGTAGTATTGCCAATCTCTTCTCACCATCAATTAGTATTCCCAACGTTGCTGGCCCAGTCTATATCCAATGGCAACAACGCTATCAAATGGAAAGTGCTTCGTTTGATCATTACACTGCTTCGATTGGTACCGGGGTTGTAACTAAAACCTTGTATGAATTTGATGCAGCAACCATGACCAATGCGGTGGGTAACCCCAGTGTAACCTTCCAAGAAAGCACAGTTTGGAGCCGCCAGCTGCACGATATTAGCGAATTCAAGGGCCAATCGATCCAAGCGCTCTATCACCTTGATACTGATGATAGTGTCCAATTAGGTGGTATCGCGATCGATGATTTCCAAATTATGGCTTGTGATAGTCCGGCTGTAACGGCTACCCCAACTGAAGAGCCAACAGCAACCAACACGCCAACCAATACGCCAACCAATACACCAATTATTACGATTACCCCCAGCAACACGCCGACAATCACGGTTACCCCAAGTAACACGCCAACCGTTACCCCAAGCGTTACCGCTGGACCAACCATGATTCCGGTTTATCTGCCACTCGTCGGTAAAGGCGAATAAATACGTTTTATAATTAGTTACTCAAAAGCCCGTGGCTCAGCCACGGGCTTTTTTTATAGATGCACCAAGTTATGAAGATTTGATGGAGCATTGGATAAATTCTGAATGAGCAAAAGCGACGTTTAATCTCTATTTTCTAAACCACTATTTAGCCTGCGTTAGCCTACGTTTTAGCTAAATATTGCTACAATACAAGCAGCAAAACAAGCTCTCTGCAACTAGGAGTCGTTATGAGTAATCCCAAACGTACCGTCGGCCTCGGCGGATTGATTATTGCCGCCCTCGCGCTTTCAGGGGTTGGTGGTGGGTTAGTTGGTGGGGTGGCAGGCTATCGCTTAGCTCAAGTTGATCAAACGGCAACGGCGGTGGCGGTCACGCCAACCAGCGCCAATCAGCAAACGACCGATAATCTGACTGCGCAACCAGTTGTTGCCAGCACGAATGATGCTGTTGTCCAAACCGTCGCCAATGCCTCACCAGCAGTCGTAAAAATTATTAGCACGGTGGTTGGTGGTCAGGCCAGCGGTTCAGGGGCAATTATCAATGAAGATGGCTATATCATCACCAATAATCATGTGGTCGAAGGTCAAAGCCGCTTGCAAGTGATTTATTCTGATGGAACGAGCCACAATGCCGAGTTGATCGGCACTGATGCCTTTTCGGATATTGCGGTGATTCGGGTACTTGATGCCGTGCCCGCCACAATTGCCTTAGGCGATTCGGATAGCCTACAGCCAGGCGAAACGGTCGTGGCAATTGGCAGTCCGCTTGGTAAATTCCAAAATAGTGTTACGCTTGGGGTGGTCAGCGCCCTTGACCGCACAATTGATAGCATGGAAGGCCTGATTCAAACTGACGCAGCGATTAACCATGGCAATAGCGGCGGCCCACTGATCAACCTTAAAGGCGAAATTGTTGGGATCAATACGTTGGTTGTGCGTGGTGATATTGGCGGCATTGATGAGGCTCAAGGCTTGGGCTTTGCTGTTCCATCAAATATCGTGCGTGAAGTCAGCGATGCCTTAATTGCCAATGGTCAAGTTATTCGACCATATATGGGCATTAAATACGAATTGCTCTCGCCCGAAACCGCCGAACTAGGGATTGCCAACGATAAAGGCGCCTTCGTGACCAATGTTGATGAAGGTACACCTGCGCGACGAGCTGGCATTAGCCGGGGCGATATTATTCTCGCAGTCAACGGCGAAGAAATTACTCAACGCCACTCGTTGCAACGCCTGTTATTGCAATATAAACCAGGCGATACCGTAACGGTCACCATCGAGCGTAATGACCAGCAACAAGAGGTCCAAATTACCCTCGCGGAACGCCCATAATCGTGTAATAAACCTAGCTTGCTTCAAGCCCTTCGTTACCAAAACGAGGGGCTTTTTGGTTGTGGCACGCTGCTTGCCCTTTACAGAGCGTTTAGAATACAAACGAAACTTAGCCTGAAGGAGTGTCGAAATGCGTCGTTGGTTTTTAGTTCTGAGTCTTTTAGTGATGCTGGTGGGCTGCTCAGGCAGCAGTATCGCTACCCAAGTCTCGGATACAGTGCAACAATTAAGTGAAACCTCAGTTCAAGATTTGGTTGATCGTTTGTCGGGGATCGAAGAAGCAGTCCGCAACAATGATTGGGAGCAAACCCGCGCTTTATTTAGCACGGTCGAAAATGGCTGGAATGCCCTACGCGTGCCTGTTGAAGCTGCTTTTCCCGAGATTGCCAGCAATATTCAAGCCCAAATCGACCAACTGAGCCAAGCCTTGAGCGTTGAACTACCAAGTTCCGAAGACGTTCGGGCAGGCTTATCCAATTTGCGCGATCAATTAGTGGCTTTATTGCAAGCACTTTAGAGCTACTTTTTGCTGCAACTTGTGGTATGCTTTTGAGGTTTCCAACGTCGAGGAATGTGTGTGGGTGAATTTCAGCAGGCCTTGGAGTATGCGCTTGAGCCGCGCAATTTAGCGCGATTAAGTGCAGCGCTCAATCGCCATGGGCAGCTTGTTACTAGCGCGATGGCGATTGCGCTGCTGCTTGGCTTGCCCTTTGGTTGGTGGAGCAGCCGCTCACGCCTGATTAGTGCAATTGCGATCAACACCACCAATGGGCTGCGCGTCATTCCTAGCCTTGCCATCCTCTTTTTGTTTGTAGCAATCCCAGGCTTTGGCTTGAGCATTCGTTCGGCAATTATCGCCCTAACAATCTTAGCTTTACCGCCAATTTTGATCAATACCAACGCGGCTTTTCGTACGCTCAACCCAGCCGTGCGCGAAGCCGCCAAGGCCATGGGTATGCCAGCATGGCTGCAACTATGGCGGGTCGAATTGCCTTTGGCCGCACCTGTCATCCTTTCGGGCATCCGCATCGCCTTAGTTGAGGTGATTGCTAGCGCCACTTTGGCGGCCTTTATTGGAGCTGGCGGACTAGGCAGTTTTATCACCCTAGGATTTAGTATGAGCCGCGTCGATATTTTGCTTGTTGGCGCTATTCCGGTGGCTTTGCTCGCAATTCTGGCCGAAATCGTCATGGCCGGGCTATTGCGATGGGTGCAACCACCACAGTTTTAAGCTTGTTGGATAGGAGGATTCATGCGACGTTTCATCCAGCTAACCGTATTGCTCACGCTCTTGATGACAATTTTAGCCGCTTGTGGCGATGATGCAGTGAGCAGCACGACGGCCCCTAGTAGCGATCCAAATCCCGCCCCAAGTAGCAATCAAGTGATTCGGATTGCTTCAAAGAATTTTACCGAACAGTTTATTGTGGGCGAAATGTATGCCCTCTTGTTGGAACAAGCAGGCTACAAAGTTGAACGCAAAATTGGTTTAGGTGCAACCGATGTAGCCCAAGCTGCCATGGAAAAAGGCGAGATTGATATTTACCCTGAGTACACTGGCACTGGCTTGTTGACCGTGCTCAAATTGCCAACCCAAACCGATCCCAAAGCGGTCTATGAAACAGTCAAAAAAGGCTATGCCGACAAATATCAAATTGCATGGCTCGACCCTGCGCCAATGAATAATACCCAAGCCTTGGCCATGACCAAGGAAGGCGCACAAAAATTTGGCATCATCACAATTTCCGATATGGCCGCCAAAGCAGGCGAATTACGCATGATCGGCCCACCTGAGTTCCAAGAACGCGAAGATGGCTTACCTGGGATTCAAGCCAAGTATGGCAACTTCGAACTCAAGGAATATGTCCCAGTTGATCCAGGCCTCAAATACAAGGGCTTAGTCGAAGGCAATGCTGATGTGGTCGTGGCCTTTGGTACTGACGGCGAAATTGCCAATTATGGTTTGGTTGTACTCAAAGACGATCGCAACATGTTCCCGCCCTACCAAATCGCACCGTTGGTACGCCAAAGTGTTTTGGATACCAACCCCAAATTGGCTGAAGTGCTGAATGTCTTAGCTCCCAAACTTGACGATGCGACCATGCAACAGCTCAATTTTGAGGTCAGCGGCAATAATCGCAAGTATGAAGATGTTGCCAAAGAATTCTTAACTACCCAAGGTTTGTTGAAATAGGTTTTGCTCACTTTCGATCACAACGTCGCCCCTCTCCCACTGTGGGAGAGGGGTCGCTTACAAGGGTAGGTTGTTAACAATGATTTGGATGGGACTCACCGTCGATTAACATGCCCTCACCCCCTCGCCCGCCGCAGTGGGAGAGGGGGTGGGGGTGAGGGAACGTTAAAACCTAACCCTTGTAAGGAGAGGGGTCGGGGGTGAGGGAACCGTGCAGGGAGTTATCGGCGTGAGCACAATCGAGTTTCACAATGTTCGTAAAATCTATCCCAAGGCCGCAACTGCTGCGCTCGCCGATATTTCTCTGACGATCCATCGCGGCGAATTTGTGATTTTGCTCGGGCCTTCGGGCTGTGGCAAAACTACGCTCATGAAAATGATCAATCGCTTGATCGAGCCAAGCGGCGGCACAATTTTGCTCGATGGGGTCGATATTCAGTCGATCAATGCCACGAAATTGCGCCAGCAAATTGGCTATGTGATTCAGCAAGTTGGGCTTTTTCCGCATATGACCGTCGCTGAAAATATTGCAGTTGTCCCCAAATTGCTTGGTTGGCCCAAAGCCAAAATCCAAAGCCGCATTGACGAATTACTCCAGCTTATCCAGCTAGATCCTGCCCAATTTCGCCAGCGCTACCCCGCCCAAATTTCCGGTGGCCAAGCGCAGCGCGTCGGTTTGGCTCGTGCCCTAGCCGCCGATCCTGGGGTGATGTTGATGGATGAACCATTTGGCGCGATCGATGCGATCACCCGCACCGCTCTGCAAGATGAGATGCTGCGGATTCAGCAGCAATTGCAGAAAACTATCGTTTTTGTGACTCATGATGTTGAAGAAGCACTGCGCTTGGCCGATAAAATTGCTATTCTGCACGAAGGCATGATCGTGCAATACGATACTCCGCTCAATTTATTACGCAATCCCGCCAATCACTATGTCGCCGAGTTGCTGGGAGCCGATGATTTGGTGCGCCGTTTGAGTTTGATTCAGGTGCGCCATGTGCTCCAACCACTGCCTGCAAATTATGATTCCACGTTAGCAAGCATCGAAAGTAGCCGCAACCTGCGCGATGGGTTGAATCAACTCCTCGCTAGCAGCAACGAACAATTGCTGGTCGTTGAGCACAATCAGCCAATTGGGATGCTCTCGTTAGCCGCAATTCATGCCTATTTGCATCCTGAGGTCAGCCATGAACGACATCGTTGATGGACTACAGTATCTATTAACTGAACGGGCTGAGGTTTGGCAATTACTCGGCCAGCATGTGACGATCAGTCTGATCGCGCTCTTAATCGCTAGTTTGATCGCCTTGCCCTTGGGGCTATTGGTGGTGCGGGTTGGTTGGCTGGCTGGTGGTGTGATGGCTGTGCTGAGTGTGTTATATACGATTCCTAGCTTGGCGATGCTAATTATGCTGATTGCAGTGTTTGGCCTGAGCAAAACCACCGTCATCGTGACGCTGGTGATTTATGCTCAAGTGATTTTGGTGCGTAATATTGTGGTTGGCCTGAAGAGCATTGATCGCTCGGTGCTGGAAGCGGCGCGGGGCTTGGGCATGAATGCTTGGCAAATCTGGTGGCAAGTCGAATTGCCCTTAGCCTTGCCGATTATGTTGGCCGGCCTGCGGATTGCCGCCATGATGTGTATTGCGATTAGCTCAATTGCCGCCATGATTGGAGTTGGTGGTTTGGGCCAATTGCTATTTCAAGGCATTACCTTTGATCGCGCTGATATGATTTGGGCTGGCACAATCAGTATTGCCAGCTTGGCCTTGGTTTGCTATGGATTATTGGCATTGTTGGAGCAACAACTTAGCCCAAAAATATAATTGGAGCCGCGACCAAATTGCAATAGCCATTGCAACATATCGCTAGCTCCAATTATAGCCAAACCATACGATAGCTACGAGCAGCGCCGAAGCGCCATAAAGTGAGTTAAAACCAGCGCTTCTCAATCACATACTTCTGATAAAACTCTGCATCAGAAGCAACCAAATAGAGTACAGTTTGGGCCAAACAGACTAAGCCAACTAAGGCATAGCCAAAAATACCAATAAAAATACAGGTTAGTGGCAAGAACACCACATTCGATAAAAGCAAAATCAGCCCCATTTGATGATTACCCAAATAGAAGCCATGGAGACCTAATGGCCCTCCGAAAAAGGCAAACAAGGCTGCTACAACTTTATTTTTATCCCCTGCAACATAGCCTTGGGGCACTTGATATTGATATTGATTGGGTTGTTGGTAAGGAGCGATTGGTTGTTGATAATTGGCTTGATACATTGGCGGTGGCTGGACTGGCTGGCTATATTGTTGATAGGTTGGTTGGGCAGGAGTAGGATTTTGTTGATAGGCCACAGTTTGAGCGCCATGCACTGGGCTGCCTTGCAACGAACCACCACAATTGGTACAAAACATCACATCAGGATGGGTTTGGGTGTTACAAGTTGGGCAAATTTTATAAAATGGCTGAGTCATAACGCGTTCCTTAGCGCCAATAATGGCACAGTTAAATTATGTTTTTTGGGTGTCATTACATCTAGCCTTAAGACGTTTTTAAAAGATCTTTTGTTTCAACCACAGTCTATCAACAAGCGCTTGGCTCGCCATCAGTCGTAAGATGCAGCTTAAATCGGTCGAGTGCCGATAGCTATCAAGTCGTAATCGCGCGAAAATAGCATATCAAATTTTCGCATGGAGTACAATCATGACTATTTATTTTTACGCAGTTTCAGAGGAATTTGGTTGCTTCTCGAACTTTTCGGCCCACGGGTTTAAGCTCGATGGTCACTACTGGCCCACCAGTGAGCATTATTTTCAAGCCCAAAAATTTGTTGGCACTGACTATGCTACAACGATTCGGCTAGCCAAATCGCCAGCGATTGCTGCACGGCTGGGGCGCAGCCGCAAACAGCCGTTGCGCCGCGATTGGGAAGCGATCAAAGATGCTGTAATGTGCCGCGCCTTGTTGGCAAAATTTCGTAGCCACGCTGATATTCGGACAATTTTGCTAGCAACTGATGATCAGCCGCTCGTCGAGAATGCTCCCAATGATTATTATTGGGGTTGCGGGGCCGATGGCTCGGGCAAAAATAGGCTTGGTCAATTGTTAGTCGAAATTCGCCAAACCCTGCGTGATGAGGAACTTGCATGAGCCATGTGCGCTTTTCAATTGAGCAATTACACCATTTTCACTGTGGCGCATGTAGCGGTTGGTGGAGCATCGGCGATGCTCCGCCCCGCGATCATTGGTTTTGCCCATGGTGCGGCACTCAATTGATCAATGCGGGGCCACTGCCGCCGCTCAACTCCAGTCCTGAAGCGCCAGAAGGCCCAGAAAACAATCCGCTACTCAATGATGGCCTGGCAATCGATTGAGCAGTTGCTGGGGCAGCAAGCACTAGTTGGCAAGCAGCGCTGAATCTTGTACGATGGCGCAAGCAGTTTTTTGAAGGAGCCGTCCATGCTAAACCCTGCCGATCAACTTTTACTCAAAAGCCTCTGCAACGATCTGGTTGCCGTCGAAGCCCAAATCAGCGAACTCGAAACGCAACGTGAAAGCCTGCGTGCTCGCATCTCAGAACTCGTCGAGCAGCTGGGCGGCAAAATTCAGTTACGCGGTTTTGGCACGTTGCAAATCTCCAATCCTAGTGTGATTGTTTCCTACGATCGCAAGGGGATCGAGCAGTTGGTGCAGCAATTAGCAGCAGCTGGCAATTTTGCCCTTGTTGATGCAATTCAAACGTCGCGCAAGGAATCGATGCGCAGCGGTGGCCTGCGGATTATGCGTGAAAAAGCCTAAATTATGCGCTTAACTCGCCGTTTATTGCTCAAAAGCGTATTAATTAGCCTAATTTGGGGTGTGGCGCTGTTGCAATTGTATCGCCAGCGCGTGCCACCAGCCTTTAATTTGCCCACTGCCGCCAGCGTACAAACTCAGCACCCAATCGTTGGGATTCATACCCGCTTGATGGGCTTGGATGAACCCACGATTCGCCGAACCTTGCAGCAGGTACGCGAAATGGGCGCAACTACGATTATCGATTTGTTTCCGTGGGCCGTGATTCAGCCGCGTTCAGCCAATAGCTACGAGTGGACGGGCAGCGATATGCTCATTGCCCATGCCCAACGCCAAGGCCTGACGGTGATTGCGCGTTTGGATTTTGTGCCAGCTTGGGCACGGCCTGCCAACACCAGCGATCGCTATCTCGACCCTGATCACTATGCGGCCTATGCTGATTTTGTGGCGGCGTTTGCCCACCGCTATGTGCCGCAGGGCGTGCAGGTATTGCAAATTTGGAACGAGCCAAATCTACGCTTTGAATGGGGCGATCGTGCGCCTGATCCGGTGGCCTATGCCAATTTGTTGAAAGTCGTCTATCCGCGCGTTAAAGCAGTTGCCCCCGATGCCCAAATTACCTTGGCTGGGCTTGCCCCAGGTGGCCCGACTGGCCTAATCGATCCGCAAACGCTGAGCGTTAATGATTTGACCTTTCTCAAATTGTGTTTGGCGGAAAAACCGCCATTTGATGCAGTTTCGGTCCATGCCTATGGCTCGGTTAATCCCGCCGAGCAAGCGCCAGATCCCACAATTACTAACTTTCGGCGGACTGAGTTGATTCATGATTTAGTCGTGGCGGTAGGTTATGATGTGCCGTTTTATATTACCGAGGGCGGCTGGAACGATCATTCGCGTTGGCCAAACGCTGTACCCCCGCCAATCCGCGTGCAAAATACGCTTGCTGCTTATGCTTGGGCCGAGCAACACTGGCCATGGATGCGCACTGTGGGCTTTTGGCAATTTTCATTGCCCAATCTTACCTATACCTATGCCGATAACTATACCTTTGTAGCGCCTGATGGCACACCCAAAGCAATTTATTACGCCGTGCAAGCATTTACCCAACAACCTTAGCAACGAGCAGTAGCAATGCCGAAACCACGAAGATCACGAAGGGCAAGGGGGCAGGATTCAGGGGCGAGGGGCCAGATTTGAATGTCGTAGCCCATCTGCCCCTGCACTCTGATCTCTAGCTTCTCGGCGCTTCGCTCTCAGATTGTTGTTGTTTGAGTAGGGTATTGCGTCGCATGGTCAATGTCCAAATTGCGGCGACCACCAAAAATGGCGCTAAACAAATCAGGGTGGTGATCCACGGTGGAAATGGTGGGGTCACCAGCACTTTAAATTGATGCTGCCCAGTGCTCTCGCCCGCAGTCACGGTTACATCAAGCGTCCAATAGCCTTCTTGATCAAATTCGATGGTTTGTTCGATACTGGCTTTGTGGCTGGCGCTTTGACCACTGGCGCTTGAGTTGCTTGGCCCAGTGCTGTTGGCATCGGCTATCGCTTGAATCGCGATCGTTACTTCACCATCGTTCATGCTGGCTGGTAGCTCAATATCGCTATAAAACGTACCAGTGCCCACGTCGGGGTCGGCCTTCATCGAGAGCGTAAACTCCCCAATTTTTTGATCATACAACACCGTGTAGGGTTCGCCAAAGTGCGCCGCTGCTGGTTGCAATGGCACAAGGCTCACGAGAATCAAGCTGGCGATAAACATTCCACGAAAAAGAATGATCCAGCGTTGCAATGCTTGCATACAATTATCCTTCTAGAATCCCACGCATATCCATTGGTTGGCTTAGCAGCCACATCGCACTGCCAGCCATCGCTACGATAACCAGTGCCCATGGCAGCCATGCCCAATGTTGGCGTTGTTTAGTGATCGTCGTTGTCGTTTGCCAGGTAATCACTGCTGAAAGCACACTGCCCAGCAAAATCATGCCGATTTGAAAGGGGTAGATCATCGCTTGCGGCACGAGTGGGCTTAATCCCGTTACGGGCATCCAGCTAAAATTAATGCCTGCTTCGGCCAATAACGAGCGCAAGACTGGCAGAATCGTCCAAAAGCCGATGATAAAGTGAAAGGCATAGTGGGCTGTCCACATGGCAATGCCAATTGGCAAAAAGCCCTTCATAAAGCGATTGATGATCGCGATTAAGCGTTCGCGATGGCCGCTGATCCTCCGAAAGAGCCATGCTGCTCCGCCCAACAACACTACTGGCTCGATCACCAAGGCCAAGATAAACACCACACTCAGCAACAATGTTTCGCTGGTGATGGCAAACTGGCTGGTGAGCCAATTGTAAAAACTATAAACTGGGCTGATCATACCAAAGGCGTTGAGCAATGCACCCCAAGTAAATACCAACATCAGCAAGCTAAAATCGCTGCGTTGTTCGATTCTGCCAATGCCCGAGCGTGGTTCTAGACTGATCAGCTCTTGGCCTGGCACGCGAGCCAATAAGCCAATATTATCGTGAGGGCAGGCATGAATACAATCCAAACACATCGTGCAATCGAGGTTACCGACCTTTTTGGGTTGAAACAGCCACAATTCACAACCTGGCTGATCATCACGTCCTACAATGCAATCTTTGGTTTGGCAGGTTTGGCAGCGTTGGGGCTGGCGCACCGCCACCTCGATTGGCGAGAGGGTTGAACTCAGCATATTAAATTGGCCCAACGGACAGACATATTTACAAAATGGCGCACCCTGAAAACTGCTATCGATCAGCAAAGCGGCCACAAAATAGGCCACAATCAGCCAAGCTGTCCACCACGGCGAGGCCCACAAATCAAAGCGCTCATACACAAAGAAGAATGCGACCAACAATCCAGTCGTTAGCCATTTGTTGCGCAACCAGCTTGGCCATTTGAAGCGTGGTTTGAGCCAGCGTCGCGCTAGGTTACGCGGCAACATAAACGGGCAAGCCATACAAAACAAGTTGCCCACCACCAACAAAGCCAACATCAAAAAACCACGATAATGCACCCAAACCAGCACTGTAGCGCTATTTTTGGGAGCCAACTGAGCGCCAGTCATACCATCCCACACCATCAACATGGCTACGGCAAATAGTGGGATTTGCAGCGCAAAACGGGCATAGCGCCAACGTCCTAACCAGCGCAAGCCTGGCAATTTCAGCAAATCAATCGCCTCAAGCTGTTGCATCATTCACCTTCCTTTATTGAATGTTGAAGGCAGGCAGCGTTCGTTGCATAACTGCGCCATTGGATTCAGTGATGTTGACGATCAATACCCATTCGCCGAGCATCGAAAAATCAATGCTCGCCTGATATTTACCAGCGCCAAGCGGCTCCATCTGCACAATTTGTGAGGGCATGCCAGCGTGGGTCATGGTGGCCTCGATTTGGACTTTGGCGTTTTCCAGTGGAGTTGAACCATCGCTGATGCTCAAGACAATCGTTTGCGCCGCCATCGTACTAGGGATTTGTTCAAGGCTAATGTTCAAACGTGGATCATCGCTGGGCGTGCGGCTACAGCCAAGCAAACTGACTAAAATCAAGCTCAACAGGATTAAATGGACATAACGTAACATCATGGCAAACCTCAAAATAAATATCCCACAGCAGTGGGCATTGGGCCAAATATTCGACGTGTTGATGGGTTAAACTGTTTTGGGGGGTGGCACGTAGCGCGGGTGAAACCACATTGCATAATTCAAAACCGGGGTTTCCCAGTAGCGCCAACGTTGCTTGAGTGGGCTTAAATCGAGCATTGGATTTGGCACGAGCCAGCTTAGTTGGCCGTGTCCATGCTCAGCAATTGGGTTAAAGGGCAGTGAACGTGGTGCTTCGGATTCTGCTTGTGGCAGGTCATTAATTTGCGGCATGCATGGGTAAAACCACCAGCCAAGCGTGTGCTGATGGTAGTTGGCTTGGCCGATTGGTAGCAAAATCAGCACAATTAGGCTGCTTAGCCAACAATAGCCTAAAAATGATTGGTCGTATGCCATGCTTGTTCCGCCTGTTTAACCACAAGCTGTACTATAGCAAACCGATTGCGAAACGCCAAATTTGGCCTTTTGAGCCGATTTTGGTATAGTGTAGTTAACGAAAAGGACATTAGGTTATTTGTATGGCGCATGAATTCCACATTTTACGCACTATGACGTGGCTCGGCACAATTGTGTTGCTGCTAATTCCGTTGGTGCTTGCGCCATGCCAGCCACGGATTCTGATCAGCTATCATTATCCATGTGCAGCTCAGGTAACCCAAGGTTTTAACGATCAGCATCATGCCGAACAGCCAATTTCAACCCCGGCAGAGTCGCCAAGTGATGCCTGTGTTAGCCATGCCGCTCCATTCCTGTCAGTTTCCGAGCAAATTGAGTTAATTCTGGTGGCTGATCAACTGCATTGGATGCCTGATGCACTGAATTATCGCTCGCCCAGTTTAGCCCTCCTCGTGCCCCCGCCTAAAAGCATTTAATCCTTCATTAAGTTTATTGCCCAATCAGCCAGATCATGTTTGGTGATCAAGGCTGATCTGGTCGTGATCGGTTTATTCACATTATCAAATTAAAGAAGGATGTTATGCAGCCCTCTGCAATTGAATCATCGGCGCTCAGCGAGCCTGATGATCACACCCATATTTCATTTGGACAGCGTGTCCGTGAAAATCTCGGCTATTTAGCATGGCTTCAAGCGGTCGTTGCGACGCTTGGCAGCCTCTATTTTAGCGAAATTAAGGGCTTTCCGCCGTGTAATTTATGTTGGTATCAACGGATTTTGATGTATCCGCTGGTGCTGATTCTGACGGTGGGGATTATTCGCCGTGACCCTGCGCTGCGTTGGTATGGCTTGCCGTTGAGTATTGGTGGCTGGTTGGTCGCTAGTTATCACTGTTTGCTGACCTATGGTGTAATTTCGGCTGAACTTGCGCCGTGTAGCGCAGGGGTTTCGTGCCTTGCCCGTTGGATCAACTGGTATGGCTTTATTACGATTCCACTGCTGGCTTGGGTCGCATTCAGCGTCATTACCGTTGCTTTGTTATTTGCTAAACCTGCTAAGGAGCTTGATCATGAATAAATCTGTTGCTACCAAAAAACGCCAAGCCCGCACCCGCAAACCTCAAGGTGGCTTACCGCGTGAAGTTAAGATGTTGCTTTGGCTGAGTGTGCCAGTGCTGTTGATTGTGGCGGTGGTGATGTTGACTAAAGCCGGAGCCGAACCAGCCCAAACCGTCGATGTTTCACGCTTGATCTACCCTGATAGTCCTGTTTTGGGCAAAACTGATGCTCCAGTCACGATCGTTGAGTTTCTTGACCCTGAATGTGAATCGTGTCGCGCCTTCTTCCCAATCGTCAAGGATGTGCTGGCTCAAAACGGCGATAATGTACGCTTAGTTGTGCGCTATTTCCCCTTGCACAACAACTCAGTTTTGGCGATTGCCGCAACCGAAGCTGCTGGCAACCAAGGCAAATATTGGGAGATGCAAGAGCTGCTTTTCAATAAACAAAGCGAATGGGGTGAAAAACAAACTCCACAAACTGCCTTGATGTTGCAATATGCCCAAGAATTGGGCTTGGATGGCGATCAGTTTGCCAAAGATTTGAGTGACCCCAAGATTATGCAGAAGATCGAGCGCGATAATGCCGATGCGCAAGCGCTGAATGTGCGGGGTACGCCGAGCTTCTTCGTCAATGGCAAAGAAGTTAGTTCGCTGAGTCAAAGCGCCTTACAAAGCGCAATCGACGACGCAAAATAGGCCATAGCAGCGCTGCTTGATTGATCATCGAGCAGCGCTTTTCTTAATCGTTGTTGAGATTCAAATGCGCTAGCAAACCAGAAATTGCGGTTAAACCTGCGACCAAGCCAATTGCCCAAGCCATACCCAGCCAATCGGCGATAATGCCCGCCAACAGTGCCCCGACAGCATAGCCAAGATCGCGCCAAAAGCGATAGATGCCCAAAACTCGAGCGCGGCTAGCTGGTTCTGCCTTGTCGCTCACCACGGCGATTAACGTGGGGTAGACCATCGCTGTGCCAATGCCTAAGCCAATGCTGCTTAGCAGCCACCAGCCAAAACTTGTAGTGTTGACAATCAAGCCCAAAGCTGCGGCTTGCAGCAACATCCCCTGGACAATCAGCGCCTTGCGGCCAAGTTTATCGGAGAGTGGCCCCGTAATCAGCTGGCCAACGCTCCAAACCGCTGGATAGATAAATTTGAGCAAGCCGATTGCTGGCAAATCAAGCCCGTAGCTGGCGAAAAATAGCGGTAAAATGCCCCATGCCATACCATCGTTGAGGTTGTTGATCAAGCCAGCCTGACTTGCCCCAAATAACGTGCGATTGCCCCATGATGTTTGCTTCACGAGCTGCCAGAAATTGCTGCTCGTGCTCGTGGTTTGTTGGACTAAGCCATGGGTTTCGCGCACCAAGCCAATCGATAGCCCTAGGCCAATTACTGCATAGCCGATGCCAAGATAAAATGGCACTGGCCGCACACCATAGCTGCTGGCTAAATAACCAGTCAACCAAGCGGTAATTGCAACCGCCATATAGCCTGTAAATTCGTTGAGGCCAACCGCGAAACCGCGTTGTTCTGAGCCAACCAAATCGATTTTCATCACGACTGCCATCGACCAAGCCAAGCCTTGATTGATTCCAAGCAACACATTGGCTGCAACAATCCAGCCCCAACTGGGGGCATAGATTAGCATCCATGGTACTGGTAAGCCAACCAGCCAACCCAAGACCAAAATTCGTTTGCGCCCATAGCGATCAGCCAAAACCCCCGCAATCAAGTTCATCAAGGCTTTGACCAAGCCAAAACTGATGATAAAACTCAGCACAGTGGTGGTGCTGCTTAGACCAAAGGTTTGGCTGCCCAGAATTGGCAAGATCGTGCGTTCGATCCCAATCATGCCGCCAACCATGGCGTTAATTAGCATCAGCAGGCTAAATTGACCCAAATTGGCGCGTAAGCCAGTTTGGGTGATCGCAGGATGGGTATTAGGCGATAGCACAGCGGTTGGCTCCAGCTTCGAGAGTGATGAGATCGGCGGGTAGCCCGGCTCCAGCCTGATTCAACTGGACAATTGTTTGATGATTGGGCGGCGTTGCTGGGCGCACAGCAGTTAATCCGGCCACAAATTCAGTTTCAGGTTGGGCTAAACGGGGCGTTGCTGCCTGCACTTCAGCCAAACTAGCCATAATTGGCTGGCCATCAAAGGCAACTGGTTTGCTGGTATGGCCTGGCAAAATAATGCTTGCAGGATCAAACGTCAAGATTGTTTGCAAGCTTTGGTATAAGGCACTGGCCCGTTGTTGGGCTTCGGCGGCTTGAGCTTCGAGGTCGGGCCGACCAACCGCTGCCAAAAACAGCGTGTCGCCACTGAAAAGATGAGAGCCATCGAGCAAATAGCTCATGCTTTCCCACGTATGGCCAGGTGTGGCTAAGGCCTGAATTGTGGCGACTCCAAGCTGAATCTGCATATTGGCGCTGATTGGCTGGTATGTACCGCTGCTACGTTGATTAGCAGGCAAATAAAAGGTTGCACCGCTCAATTCGGCTAATTGGCGTGAACGCGAAAGATGATCGGCGTGAATATGTGTATCCAAGACTGCTTGAATCTGCCAACCACGCTCTTGTGCTAGTTGCAGATACACCGTCGGATCAAGGCTGGCATCGATGACCATTGCTTGGCCTTGCGAAGCAATTAAATATGAGAGGCAGCCCTTGCCTGTGCGCCGAATTTGGATAATTTCAGTGCCATTTGCTAATGTCGGTAGCTGAGCAATATTCCAAGCCAAGCTCCATGCTTGCATGCCACCAGCCAATGAATAGACTTGATAGCCCTGCGCTTGGAGTTGTTCGGCAGCAACCAAGCTCATTTTGCCCATTCCACAAACCGTTACAATTGGCTGATCAAGTGGAAATTTGAGCTGTTGCAAGGCTGGAGCGAGTTGGCTAGCTTTTAAATCGTAGTAAGCCTCAGCATGCACGCTTTGCGGAATCTGCCACTCTTGCCAATCGGCCTCAGGCCGAACATCCAGCACCGTGACTGCTCGACCTTGGCTAAGCCAAGTTTGTAAGGTTGTCACATCAATTGTTTGAATCATTTGGCTGCTTCCTGGGCTAAGGCAAAACCATGAGCTTGCCATTCGATGATCCCACCATCAAGCCGATAGACTTCAAAACCACGTTGGCTCAGCGTTGTCACCGCCTCATCGGCAAACAGGCAATATGGCCCCCGACAATAAACCACGATTGGCTGATCAGGTGCTAATTCAGCTAAACGCTGGCTTAATTCAGTGATCGGGATTGAACGTGCTTGCGGCAAATGGGCGGCAGCAAATTCATTGCTTGGTCGCACATCAAGCAACACCACATCTTGCTGCTCGATCCGCTGATACAAATCGCTGATGCTGATCGATTGATATTGGCTGCGATCTGCCAAAAAGTGCTGGACAACCGCTTGTACATCGGCTAGTTGACTTTCGCCGACCTGGCGCAAGCTGAGCCATAATGCTTGGACACTCGGATTAGATAAGCGGTAGTAGGCATACAAGCCTTCACGGCGTACACTCACCAATTGAGCGGCTCGCAACGTTTGCAAATGCTGTGAGGCATTGGCAATTGAAAGCGCCGTTTCGTTGGCTAAATCTTCAACCGTGCGCTCGCCTTGAGTTAGCAAATCAAGCAATTCCAGCCGATGGGGGTTAGCTAAAGCCCGACTGATCCGCGCAAATTGTTCATACAAGGCATTCTTAAATTGGCGTTTTTGACTCAATTCCATCACAAGTACCCCAGGTATTCCATTGTTCAATAGAATACTTGAGTAACTGCTGCCTGTCAATAGCCAAATTACCTCTTGACAGGCAGCAGTTACTCAACATATCATCGCATCAGTATGTAATGATATGTTGAGGTACATATGGACACCGTAATCCAAGCTGATTTGATCGAATTGAAAGCCAAGCTTTTTCGTGGTTTGGCCGATGCTTCACGTTTGCGGGTGCTTGAGGCGCTTTGGGCTGAGCCACTGACGGTTTCGGCAATTGTGGCAGCAACCCAGCTAAGCCAATCAAATGTTTCCAATCATCTGAGTTGTTTGCACGATTGTGGCTTGGTTGCCCGCCAGCAACAAGGGCGGTTTGTTTACTATCGGCTGAGCGATCCACGGGTGGGCGAGTTGATTGGCTTGGCGGCTAGCTTATTGGCCGATGTTGCGCACGGCGTGTATGCTTGCACCCGTTACCCTAGCGAGGCAAACCAATGAGCCAGCAAACAATCAGCTTACCGATTCGCGGCATGGATTGTTCAAGTTGTGCGCTGCATATTCAAACCGCGTTGGGCGAGCTAAGCGGAGTGGTGCAAGCCCAAGTTTTGTTTTCTGCGGAAAAAGCCCTGATTACCTTCGATGATCAGCTGCTTGAGCCAAATGCCTTGGTTCAAACGATTGAACAAGCGGGCTATCAGGTGCCGCAACTTCAGGCGGCTACGCCTAAATCAACGCCTGCAAATGCTAGCTTGCTGCTGCTCTTTGGGGCGATTGTGCTTGTGGTGTTGGGTTTCAGCGTGCTTGGTGAGCAGCTTGGTTGGCTTGATTTACTAATCGACTGGATTCCTTGGCCGATTGGCGTGGCTTTAGTACTTGTGGCAGGCTATCGGATTTTCTGGCGCGTGTTGCAGGCAGCTTGGCGCAAAACTGTGCTTTCACACAGCTTGATGAGCATTGGGGTGATTGCCGCGCTAGCGATTGGTCAATGGCCAACTGCCTTGTTAGTCGTGCTATTTATGCGGATCGGCGAATATGTTGAACAATTTACGGCGAGCCAAGCTCGCCGTGCAGTCAAAGAATTAACTGTTCTCGCCCCAACTCTCGCTCAGGTTGAACGTGATGGAGCCGAAATTCAGCTACCAATTGAGGTCGTCCAAGTTGGCGATGTCGTCGTGGTGCGGCCTGGCGACCAAATTCCAGTTGATGGTGTGGTGCTGCGAGGTGCTGCCAGCATCAATCAAGCAACGATTACTGGTGAATCGATGCCGATTGACGCAATTGAGGGAACCCATGTTTTTGCAGCAACCTTGGCAACTGCAGGGAGTTTACGGATTCGCGCAACGGCGGTTGGCCGAGATAGCACTTTTGGCAATGTGATCAAATTGGTTGAAGAGGCTGAATCGCAAAAAGCCGAAATTCAACGGATTGGTGATGCCTTTTCAGGTTATTATCTGCCAGTTGTGGCCGCACTTGCCGTGTTGACCTTTGTGCTTCAGCGTGATCCCTTGGCAACGGCGGCGGTGCTGTTGGTAGCGTGTTCATGCTCATTTGCGCTGGCTACGCCAATCGCCATGCTGGCAACAATTGGCGCGGCAGCCAAACAGGGCATTTTGATCAAAGGTGGCAAATATCTTGAAGCCCTTGCCAAAACCAGTGTGGTGCTAATTGATAAAACTGGCACCTTGACCCATGGCCAGCCTGTGGTAACTCAAGTTGTCGTGCATGCTGCTGCGAATGAGGCCGAGGTGTTGGGTTGGGCCGCAGCAGCCGAGCAAGATTCAGAACATGCCTTGGCTAAGGCGATAGTGCAGGCTGCTCGGGATCAATCAATCGACCTTGGTCAAGTAAGCCAATTCAAGGCGATGGCTGGATCAGGCGTGCAAGCAGTGATCGAGGGTCAAACTGTGGTTGTTGGGCATCAACGGCTGCTGGGCGAGCATCCTTTGCAAGCTCAGGCCAATGCTTTAGAACAGCAAGGTCAAACCGTGATTTGGGTTTTGCGCGAACAGAAAGTGTTGGGATTAATTGCCTGTGCTGATCGCTTGCGAGTTGATGTTGCTCCGGCGATTGCTCAATTGCGCCGTTTGGGCATCGACACGATTGAAATCTTGACTGGTGATAATCAAGCGATAGCGGCCAATATTGCCGAGCAGTTGGGTATTGGCTATCAAGCTGAATTATTGCCCGCCGATAAATTAGCAATTGTGCGGCACTACCAAGCTCAAGGCCAGCATGTTGTGATGATTGGCGATGGCGTGAATGATGCTCCAGCCTTAGCTCAAGCTCATGTTGGGATTGCTATGGGTGTGGCTGGCACGGCGGTTGCGCTTGATGCTGCGCATATCGCCTTATTGCGCGACGATTGGAGCTTAGTTCCGCAGGCCTTGGCTTTGGCTTTAGGTACAATGCGGATCGTCAAAGGCAATCTTGGCTTTACGGTTGCTTATAACATGATTGGCCTAAGTTTGGCTGCGTTGGGTATCTTACCGCCAGTTTTAGCAGCAGCAGCTCAATCACTGCCCGATTTAGGTATTATGGTCAATTCTGCTCGATTATTGCGTTACAAACCTGAACCATCATCACTTACTCAATAAACTAATTTGGAGCAGATTAGGTTTGATCTGCTTCTTCACACTGCTCGTGGCACCCCTGCTGATTGCTAATTCGACAATCTTCTAGGCGCAAACATTGGCATTGCAAGCCATGATTGAGCACTACCTGCATCTGCTGTAAATCATGAATTTGTTGGGCAACTTGGGTTAATTTTGTTGTGGCCATGCTACGCCAACGGGCTGATGGCGGTGTATCCTCGCTAAAACCATGAATTAATGTTTGAACCTCAGCGATCGAAAAACCAGCTTTACGCGCCAAATTGATCAAAGTGATCCATTGCAACACCTTGGGATCGTAACGGCGGCGGGTGTTATGGCGTTGTGGCTTAGGAATTAAGCCCATCTGCTCGTAATAGCGGATTGCTGATGGTTGGAGGCCTGTTTGTTGGGCAACTTCGCCGATTGATAATCCTTGCATTGGCTAAAACTCCTGCTTGACTTAAAGTGCACTTCACATGATAGCCTACAACCATCAGGGTTTAAAGGAGTTTTCGATGAAACTTTTACAGGATTGTTTTGGCTTGTTGCGGAGCAAAATCGGCTTGTTGCTGATTGCAGCCCTGATGGCAGGCGTGCTCTTTTTCGAGCGGAGTGCTTTAGGTGTGTGGTTGGCAGGTGCAGCGCCAATCGTGATGATCGTGGCCTGTCTGATTCCATGTGCAATTCCGTTGTTGTTCTTGCGACGCAAGCAGCCGGCCAACCAGTGTGCTTGTGGCGATCCCAATTGTGGTGGTGTGACCAGCAAATAAGTAAAAAGCCGTCGTCCTTGAATCTGGCAAGGGCGACGGCTGATCAATTTAGTCTTACCAACCCAAACTAGGAATTTGCTCGGCGGCCAAGCGCCCAAGTTGAACTTTGAATTCGGCAGGATTATTGGGATGCCATTCAAAGCGTGCTCGCTCAAACCATTGAGTCAATACCTGATCACCATCAGGATTGGTTTCCAGATGTGGAGCAGTGAGCGGCAAGCCAAACAAGGCTAATGATTCAGCGTAACTAATGCCAGGCTCACCCAAATCTAAGCCATGGCTTTGCCAATAGCTTAAAAATGCTCCACAAACCTTGCGATCGGTGGTAGCAAAATGTTGGCATTGGCCAGGCAACTGCTGAGCTCCAGCCGGCGTATCGCCCTCGTTTTGCCAATTGCGCTTGAGGGTAGTCAAACGCTCGGCTCCTAAGCGACCTAACGAAACCTCATAGGGCGTGCCCGCTAGCTCAGGGTGATGTTCGTAGCGCTGACGTTCGAGCAATTGCACCGTGTAGGTTTTGCCAGTATCAGCATTGATTTGGCTAAATTCTTCGCTTTGGGGATAACCAAACACCGCCAAGCCACCATTTTTTTGCCAATATTGCTCAAACAATCCACCAAGCGAGTGCTGGCTTTCAGGGTAATAGCGGCGATTTGCTAGCAATGGATCGTTAGCTTGGCGTGGCGCAGTTGGTACGATCTCAGCGATGGTCCGCACATGAATCACAGGTTTGGCTCCGCGATGATCACTCCACGCGACAACCGAATTATTTATATCAATCGTTGGACGATTGTTATCGCTATAGCCAAAATGATCAATGTTAAACATGCTTTTCTGGCGAATATCAACCCCGACTAAACTAATATTGGAATTACTATTTTCACCATAATTGACGGCTACCAAGAAATTTTGGCTTCCAGTAAAACCAGAGATAGTATCAAAACGACAATTATTTTCATGGATCAAGGTTTCAGTATTTGCTAATGTTCGGGCATATAAATGTTGGTTTTTGCAATAATAAAAGCTTTTATTCAGCAATAGATTTTGTTTAATTTCTACATTACAAGCAGATTCGACTAGTTTTTGCGGTGCTTGTGAGCCATCAAACGCAAGATAATGGATCTCTGAGCAGATACTATATTTGCCAGCGGTCTGTGTGCCATACGCCCAACTGATGATTTCGCCATCAGATTGCAGCGAATCAGTGGCGTAAATTGTAGCTACCTCGCTGCCAACCAAGACTGGAGCCTGATTGCCAGCCAGATGCCATTTCCAGATTTGGTTGGTGAGTTGCGGTGGTGAACCTTCAAGTTCTAGCCAAATTAGCCAATCGCCAGCAACCGTCCAACGCATATGTTTTTGCTGATGTGGCACTTGCAAGATTGTATTGGTTTGTGTCGCAAGATCATAATGATAGACATGTTGATTATCGCGCCAGATTACCCGCCCATTCTCAATAAAAAAATCGTAGGTTTGACTTTGAATACTGCCAAGGCTAATACTCGTTCCGGTTGTAAGATTGGTTACCAATAATTCGCTTGTGTAATTGACGAAATCGGTGCGCCATGTGCGCCACGCCAGCCAATTGCCATCAAGTTTAAGCTGCGTAATCGTATGCTCGCTCTCAATCTCACGGCTGAGCGTTTGGCTTTGGGTCGCAGCTACAGGGTTACTAAAAAATCCAAGGCTTAAAATCAAACCTAAGCGCCATAACCATTGCATCGTGATTCCTTTCTACATCAACACTACTGAAGATGAGTGTAGCCGAAAGGAAGCTGATTTTGGATGCTGACTGGCTGAAACAGGACTTGTGAGTATCTGAGAAAGAGCTGATGCGGATTGGGTATTGCGAGGGAAATTGGGGCTAAAATAAAAAAATGGTGCCGATGACTGGAATTGAACCAGTGACCTAACGATTATGAGTCGTTCGCTCTAACCCCTGAGCTACATCGGCACAGAATGAGCGGCTTGTTAGCAAGCCGCTCAAATCTTTAGTTGTGGTTGCGGGGAGAGGATTCGAACCTCTGACCTTCGGGTTATGCTTACCAGCTACAGTTTTCACTGCCTAACATTGTTAGTTTGTGGTCTGGACTTTATCTTCATCCTCAGCATTATCTGTTAGGATGCCTGCCGTCAAGTCTCTCGCCCTTCCTTAGAAACTAAGGCTTGGGTCGGGATTGCCATTTGAAAGGGTTCCCCGAGTTTGACAGGTTATCATACAAAAGTTTCCTTTTGTACAGCCCTTGCTTGGAAACTCTTGAGTTTCACAGTTGAGCCCGACGAGCTACCACTGCTCCACCCCGCGTTGACCTATGTATATTAGCACACTCTCAGTTACTTGTCAAATTGAGGCTTGCTCAAGCTATAGATGCTCTGTTCAAGGGCAATTTGCGGGGTTTGAGCGGTTTGGAAGAGTTCGCGATCGACCCCAAGATCACCGAATTGCATGGCGATTTCAGCCGAAGCGCTGGTGACCGTCACTTCACAACCAAGCAAGCGAATCGCTTGCATCATCACGATCACCTTTTCGGCGGCCTCATTAGATAGTTCGCGAACTCCGGCTAAATCTAAAATCAACAGGCGGGTGCGTTGGCGATGAATGTTGGCTAGCAAGCGTTTTTGAATTTGCTCAACTCGTTTGGGATCGAGTGCCCCGACCAAGGGAGCCAACAGCACATTGGCAGCAATGGTCACGGCGGGAGTTTCGAGGGTTTCGACCAAGGCCAATAAGCGTTGTTGCTCCTGATTTTGTTTGAGCAAGGCATCGGCTTGGTTGCGCATGAGCGTTGATTGGGCTTTGATGCGGCGTTGTTCGCCATCGGATTTACTGATTGTATCTTGGAGGGTAAGCAGATTGGTTTCGCTAATCGTGCGAATCAGCAGAATCGCGGCAATCAACAAAGCATAGGCCACTAAGTTATCGACGGCGGCATACGAACCAGTAAAATTGGCGCGAACTAAGATGCCACCATAACCAACCACAGCACTAATGATCACGGCGGTTGAAGAACCCATGATCAACGCCATGACTGGGGGAATCAGCGTAACCAAATTAACAGGCTGGGTTTTATCGACAAAGCCAGCACAAATCAGCGTCACAAACCCGACGATTAACCAACGACTCCACTCGATGCCGCGCCAATAGGCCACGCTGATACCACACAGAATCAGCAAAATAACCCCCATCAGCAGCGGATTTTGCCAACCGTTACGAATGATGATCACCGCATCGATTGCAGCGGTCATGATATTTAAGAGCACTAAAAGCGCGAGTGTTGCTTGGCGCTGGGTGATTCGTAGCATGAGGGTTGGCTCCGAATTGCTTCAGGATTACATTTGTGCTGTTTATTATACGCACAAAAAAGTTAAAAGAAAATGGGCCGATTGGTATAGCCAATCGACCCATCTGTTGCACTTTGTAGCAGGGTTTAGCTACGAGCTTTTTCGACCAATTCTTCTTGCAAGTTGCGTGGAATTGGCTCGTAGTGATGGAATTCCATCGAGTAGGTAGCGCGGCCTTGGGTTTGTGAGCGCAAATCGTTGACATAGCCAAACATGTTGGCCAATGGCACAAAGCCACGCACGACTTGGGCATTACCGCGAGCTTCCATACCTTCGATGCGACCACGGCGGCTGTTTACGTCGCCGATTACGCTACCCATGTAATCTTCGGGCACAATCACTTCAATTTTCATGATTGGTTCCAAGATTTGGGGGCCGCCCTTGCGAACGCCGTCCTTCAAGGCCATTGAAGCAGCGATCTTGAAGGCCATTTCCGACGAGTCAACGTCGTGGTATGAGCCGTCAAACAAGGTTGCTTTCACGTCAACCACAGGGTAACCAGCGATAACGCCAGTTTCCATGGCTTCGCGGATACCAGCTTCGACTGCTGGGACGTATTCGCGAGGCACAACCCCACCAACGATCCCATTGACGAAGATATAGCCTTCGCCTTCGCCTGATGGCTCGAACTTGACTTTGACGTGGCCGTATTGACCTTTACCGCCCGATTGGCGCACGAATTTGCTATCGATATCGACGCTGCGGGTGATACTTTCGCGGTAGGCCACTTGCGGCTTACCAACATTGGCTTCAACCTTGAATTCGCGCATCATCCGATCGACGATAACTTCCAAGTGCAATTCGCCCATCCCACGGATGATCGTTTGGCCAGTTTCGACATCGGTGTTCAAACGGAAGGTTGGGTCTTCTTCGGCCAAGCGTGAGAGCGCAATCGACATCTTGTCTTGGTCAGCCTTGGTTTTTGGCTCGATCGCCACCGAAATCACTGGTTCTGGGAACTTGATGCTTTCCAAAACCACCGGATCATCTGGTGAACAGATGGTATCGCCAGTGAAGGTGTCTTTTGGACCCACCACAGCCGCGATATCGCCTGCATAGACTTCCTTGATTTCTTCGCGGTGGTTGGCGTGCATTTGCAGCAAGCGACCAACCCGTTCGCGCTTGTTCTTGGTGGTGTTCAAAACGTATGAGCCAGTTTCGAGCTTGCCTGAGTAAACCCGGAAGTAGGCCAACTTACCCACGAATGGGTCAGCCATAATTTTGAAGACCAAACCAGTGAATGGTGCATTTTCATCGGCTGGGCGCTCGATGAACTCAGCATCTTCGGCTTCTGAATCAACGCCTGGGCGCACAGCCTTGGTCACTGGAATTTCCAATGGTGAAGGCAAGAGCAAGACCACAGCGTCGAGCATGCGTTGCACGCCCTTGTTTTTCAAGGCTGAACCACACAAGACTGGCACCAATTTGTTGCCAATCGTGGCGGCACGCAGAGCGCGGCGCAATTCAGGCACTTGCAATTCTTCGCCTTCGAGATAAAGCATCATCAACTCATCATCGGTTTCGGCGATGGCTTCGAGCATATATTCGCGGGCTGCTTTAGCTTTTTCAGCCAATTCAGCAGGAATTTCGCGCTCTTCTTGGACTTTACCAACATCGTCCATGTAGAAGATGGCCTTGTTTTCCATCAAGTCGATGATCCCTTGGAAGCGATCTTCGGCCCCGATTGGCAATTGGATCGGCACAGGCTTTGCGCCAAGGCGATCAACAATCATCTGAACGGTGCGATCGAAGTTCGCGCCCATGCGGTCCATCTTGTTGACGAAACAAATCCGCGGCACGTTATATTTATCAGCTTGTCGCCACACCGTTTCTGATTGTGGCTCCACACCGGCCACTGCATCGAACACCACTACGCCACCGTCGAGCACGCGCAATGAGCGTTCTACTTCAGCCGTAAAGTCCACGTGGCCAGGGGTATCAATAATATTGATTTGATAGCGTTGCTCAGCATATTCCCAGTGAGCGGTGGTAGCAGCAGCGGTAATCGTGATCCCACGTTCGCGTTCTTGTTCCATCCAGTCCATGGTGGCAGCGCCTTCGTGGACTTCACCGATCTTATAGTTACGACCAGTATAGAACAAAATCCGTTCGGTGGTGGTAGTTTTCCCTGCGTCAATGTGGGCAATAATCCCAATATTGCGTACTCTGTCGAGTGGTGTCGAGCGAGGCATTCCTTACTCCGTTACATGGTTAGTATTAGCTGGTGACAGCCTGCACGGCGGTGACGTTGTATTGTACCATAAGTATGCAGGCAAAAAGCGGCTAAACTCGCGTCTAGCCGCTCTGGTCACCGACCCAATTGTTTCACGACGCTGGTCGTGAGGGGTGGCCATAAACTTTAGAAGCGAGCGTAATGTGAGAAGGCGCGGTTGGCTTCAGCCATACGGTGAACTTCTTCACGACGCTTGACGGTTGCACCAGTGTTGTTGAAAGCATCGACCAATTCGAGCGCCAAGCGTTCGTGCATTGGTTTGCCGCTGCGACCGCGAGCGGCGGTCAACAACCAACGAATGGCCAAGGCAATCCGGCGGTCGCTTTTAACTTCAACAGGCACTTGATAGGTTGAACCACCGACGCGCTTTGGGCGAACTTCGATGGTAGGGCTGGAGTTGCGCAGCACTTGTTCAAACAGCTCAACCGCTTCGCGGTTCAAGCGTTGTGAGGCAACATCTAAAGCGCGGTATACGATGTTTTCTGCGACACTTTTTTTACCGTGCATCATGACCTTATTGATCAACATTTGCACGTGTACGCTGTTGTGAATTGGATCACCAGGCACAATCCGCTTGGTAATTTTTCGTCGTCGTGGCATGTTACCCTACCTTATTTTTTCTTCTTGCCCGTTGCAACTTGGGCGTTCTTCTTGGTGCCGTACTTCGAGCGACCTTGCTTGCGGTTGTTGACACCTTGTGAGTCCAAGGTACCGCGCACAATGTGGTAGCGCACGCCTGGCAAGTCTTTTACCCGACCACCGCGAATCAAGACCACTGAGTGTTCTTGCAAGTTGTGACCTTCGCCTGGAATATAGGCGGTCACTTCCATTTGATTCGACAAGCGCACCCGAGCCACTTTACGCAAGGCCGAGTTTGGCTTCTTGGGGGTCATGGTCTTAACTTGGGTACAAACACCACGCTTTTGGGGTGCACCGTTACCGCGGGTAAGCTTGCCCTTCAGCGAGTTGTAGATGAAACGCAGCGCAGGTGCCTTGGTCTTTTTGACCACAGGTTTACGGGGCTTGCGGATCAACTGGTTGATCGTTGGCATTCAATTCCTCCAAAGATTTTGGAAATACCGGGTTCTGGACGGTTCTCACGTCTACTATACCGTGAGCGTGTTCTAGCCTAACGGGCTATGGCATTGCCGCCCCCAATGCCGCGAACAGTCATAATCTATTGGTTAGCCATCAGTCAGTTGGCTGATGTTCACCAGCGAAAAATTGCAGCAAAAAAAGCATGCCCACCACGGGGCATCGACCGCTCAGTATAGCACCAGCCTAGGCTACTGTCAAACTGTTTTGATCCACGAAGGACACGAAGTTACACGAAGCGGGCTATAGGCTATGGATCGAAAGATCCGAAACAATCCCCGATAGTCATACAATCCTCTGCGTTAGAGGTTGCCTTTTGCCTTTTGCCTTCTGATTTGATTGGCTACTCGTGGATTTCTTCGCCATCGTTGCTCGGCAAGCGGCGGGCGACCTCAACTTCAAGGTTGCGCAAACGATACAGAATTTCTTCGTTGATCCGGCGATTGTTGCCGCTGAGGTCGGCCAAAATGCCAATGAAGAAGGTCAAAATCCCGACAATCATAAACACCCCGCCAATAAACACCGATTGCAAATAGCGGGTATAGGTCTGATTGGGATCGAGCAGGTAGTAGATCATAAAGCGTAGCAGCAGGCCGCCGCCAATTAGCAAAAATGGCAGCGCAAAGTAGGTGAAGGTTTTGAGTGGTTCATATTGAGCGTAGGTGCGAATAATTGTCGCGCCTTGGCGTTTGACGAAGTTGAAATTGCCGCGATGCAAGCGAGAGGGTCGGGTTGGCTTGGTGGTGATCGCCACATGATCAACATTCAAACGGCGCTTGCCAGCCTGAATTAAATTTTCAATCGTGTAGGAAAATTCGCTGGTGACATACAAACGTAAGCCAGCTTCTTTGGAGTAGGCGCGAAAACCGCTGGGCGCGTCGGGCACATCAGTATCGGAGGCAACCCGCACAACCCAACTGCCAACTCGCTGCAAGAGCTTCTTTTGAGTTGAAAAATGCTCAACATTTTGGGTTTGGCGGTCGCCAATCACAATATCGGCCTTACCCTCTAAAATCGGCTTGATCAGCTCGGGAATCGCTGAGCCTGGGTATTGATGATCGCCATCGGTGTTAACAATGATATCAGCACCGAGCTTTAACGCTGCATCCATGCCCGATTGAAAGGCGGCTGGCAAGCCTTTGCGCCCACGATGGCGCACAATATAGTTAACTCCTAGCTCACGCGCGACCTCAACCGTGCGATCGGTTGAGCCATCGTCGATTACTAGGGTTTCAAAATGCACATTGGGTAAATCCAAGGGAATATCATTCAACACATCGGGCAGGGTTGCTTCTTCATTCAAACAGGGAATCTGAATAATCACCCGCCATGGATGGCTACGAGTTGGCTCGCTTGGTTGAATATAGGTTTCACTCATTGGCAGCGTGGCCATGTGCTTGGCCTTCCTTTTTGGTAGTTGTTCAGCAAATCGGCAAATTTGGATCAATTGGCCCAATAGTAGCACGAATTTTAATCGTTGGTGCGATTGTCCCAAACTGATTGCAATACAACCCAACTTGCAGGCCTACTGGCGATCCGCTGCTCGAGGTAACCTAACATCTCGCTGGCAACCCGTTCGGCTGCTTGGTCTGGCGTTTCATGGGCTAAAACATGAAAATGTTGGATTGGCTCGGCCCGAAAGAATGAACGATGATCATCAAACCAGCCACAAGTACCCACTACTACTGGCCAACCACGTAAGGCCAAGCGAGCTGGGCCAATTGGTACATCAGCTAGCTCACCAAAAAAGGGTAACTTAATTGATTGAGCCGCCAAATCGCGATCGCCTGCTAGCACCACCAACTTTTTGGCACGTAAAGCCTTGAGCACTTCACGCCCAGCATTTGGCCCTAACACAATCAATTCGCCACCATGGGCGGCGCGTAATTCCTTGACGAATTCCAAATGTTCAGGTGGCTCGATCGCCTCAACTACCAGTACAACTGGCAAGCCATGGGCTGCTAAAACTGAAAGGCCGGTGCTAAACGAGCCAGTATGCGCGACGATCACCAGACCGCCAGTTTCCGCCAACTGCCGTAAGTGTTCTAATCCTGAATGCTCGAAACGCTGACGTAATTGCTCAGAACTCCAAGCTGGAAGCCGAACCAGATCAGCATAATGGCGCAAGGAGTTTGCTAACACGCGTGATTGCAAATGCCAACGAGCTAGGCCTTGAGTTTTTGGGGCGACGCGATTGAGGTTCGAACGGGTGTTATGGCGCAAGCGTGGGATAGCCAGCAAGCCGACCCCTAAAAGATCGCAGGCTGCATCGACCAGCCAATTGGGGAGGCGCGGCAGCCAACGCATCGCCAAACGAAAGAGTGGTAGTGTGTTCATAATTAGTGAGAACATAGAGCATAGCATAGTAGGGTCTAGCGGTCAGGGTCTAGGGGTCAGGTACAGAGCTACCAAAGATTTTGTTCATCTGTGTCAATCTGTGGCTAAAAACGTACTGATCTCTAACCCCTGACCCCTAAATCCTCAATTTGTTCTATGTTCTATGCTCTTTGTTCTACAAACTCCTATTCGCCAGCGATAAAGCTTTCGGTGCGGCGATGGGCTTCGTCATCGGTGTATTGTTCGGGTGGAGTTTTCATAAAGTATGATGAAGGTGCGTACAATGCGCCACCAACACCACGATCAAGCGCTAATTTGGCACAGCGAATTGCATCGATCACCACGCCAGCCGAGTTGGGCGAATCCCACACTTCGAGCTTAACTTCGGCGTTCAATGGCACATTGCCAAAGGTTGTACCTTCCATACGGATGTAACACCACTTGCGGTCGGTCAACCAAGGCACATAATCGCTTGGGCCAACGTGCACGCTATCGGCGGGCAAGGCATAGGGCAATTGGCTGGTAACAGCGTTGGTCTTAGAGATCTTTTTCGATTCCAAGCGTTCGCGTTCAAGCATGTTGTAGAAATCGGTGTTACCGCCGAAATTCAATTGATAGGTACGATCCAAGCGCACGCCACGTTGTTCGAACAAATTGGTTAGCACGCGGTGCACGATGGTTGCCCCAACTTGCGATTTAATATCGTCGCCGATAATTGGCAAGTTCTTTTCTTCGAAGCGTTTGCGCCAGTATTCTTGGCTAGCAATAAAGACTGGTACACAGTTGATAAAAGCACAACCAGCTTCGAGAATTTGCTCAACATACCATTTGGTCGCCATTTCTGAGCCAACTGGCAGGTAGCTAATCACGACATCGGTTTTGGTGTCACGCAGAATTTTCACAATATCAGCGGTTGAGCCAGGTGCTTTTTCGATCACTTGTGAAAGATATTTGCCCAAACCATCGTGAGTCATGCCGCGATAGACAGGCACATTCAAATGTGGAACTTCGGAAAATTTATAAGTGTTGTTGGGTTCAGCAAAAATCGCCTCAGATAAATCCTTGCCTACCTTGGTAATATTAATATCGAAGCCAGCGGTAAATTCGATATCGCGAACGTGATAACCGCCAAGGTTGACGTGCATCAAGCCTGGTACGTGATCGTCCTCGTTGGCATTTTTGTAAAACTCAATCCCTTGGACGAGCGACGAGGCACAGTTGCCCACGCCGATAATGGCTACGCGAATTTTCTTACTCAAAACGACTCAACTCCTTAAAAGGCTGAACGAAAGCTCTATCCAAGGAAAAATTGTACTCCAGTTAAAATCCATTGGCAAGGAAACATAGCAAATTGCACACCTTGATCAAGCTGTGCGCATCTAAAGGCTTGTTTTGGCGTTTTGTTGCTTAACTTAGCACCAAATTGGCCAAAATTTGGTAGTTAAACAAGCGTTGTAATCGATGCCAATCGCCATCAATGCCATCGCGGCGTTGACAGACAACAAAGAACGACTGACTATCCAAGGGATGGGCTTCGATTGTCAGCGAGCTACGGCGAATTGCCGGAAATTGTGGTGGTTGCAGCGCATCGCCATCAAGCACGCCATAGCTTTGAGGGGTGATAAACCCATGCCATAGGTGGTCTACATGTTGACAAAAAATCCATACTGCTTGTTGCTCTAAAAGGGTTCGTTCGTGGGCATTGAACATTCAATGCTCCTTCCTGTGATTGCCATAGCAAAGCTACGCAGATCGGTAATGAGTGGATGTTGGGAATGAGTGGCAATGATGTGGTATGAATATGCTACAATTCGCGTACACCGAACACTCAATTTGATTGCCATTGGCTGTCATGATGCTCACGACAACCATCAAAGCTTGCTAGGCAATGATTCGGTAGAACTGCTGGAATATTGAACTTTGGGGTTAGATTGTGTTGCGATGGGCTACGATGAAATCATTAATTGCGCATAAATTAAATCGTTGGTTTATGCTAGCAGCACTTGTAATTATCGTCAATGGCCTCCTCTCGTGGCAATATCTCCAAACGATTCAAGCCAATAATGCCAGTGTCATCGAATCAGAAACCATGACCAATCGTTTGGATCGGCTATTATCGTTGTTGAAAGACGCTGAAACTGGCCAACGTGGGTTTATTATCACTGGCAGCGAGCAATATTTAGCTCCCTACCAAACCGCCCAAACCGAACTCCCCAGCCTCCTTGCTGAAATTGAGGCCTATAGCAGCGAACGCCCGCTGTTTATCGAACGCCTGCCTGAGCTAAAAACCTTGATCGCTGAGCAACAACAAGAGCTGATCACGACGATCGATTTGCGGCGGAACCAAGGCTTTGAATCCGCCCAAGCGATTGTGTTGGAAAATCAAGGCAAACAGCACATGGATCGTATTCGTCAAATTATTGAGCAGTTGCTTGATCGCGAAAATCGGCGGGCGCTCGAACGGGCGGCTCAAACCAAACTCAATGTGCAGCGAGCGGGCCTTGCCTTGGCTTTTGCCACCTTGGTTGCGACGGGCTTCGTGATTGGCACGATGGCCTTAACCGAGCGCGATGTGCGCCACCGTGAACAGGCAGCTAACGAGTTGCGCAACCAGCGTGAATGGTTTGCGGTTACCCTCGCTAGTATCGGCGATGCTGTGCTGACAACTGATATCGATGGCAAAATTAGCTTTATGAACCATATTGCCACCACGATTACGGGCTGGCCTGAGCAACAGGCGCTTGGTCAATCAATTCATACAGTGGCAGCAATTTTTGATCCAATAACCAAGCAAGAGCTATCCCATCCGGTCAATATCGCTCTAGCACAGCATCAAATCGTCACGTTGAGCAATTCAGTAGTGATGCGCCAAGGCAATGGCTATGTGGCAATCGAAGATAGTGCCGCGCCAATTTACGACCGTGAACAACAGGTGATTGGGGCGGTGATGGTCTTTCGCGATGTAAGCGAGCGCTATCGCGATGAGTTTGGTCAACGCTTGCTGCGAACATTACATAATCAACTGGCAACAACGATTGATTTAGCTCAAGTGCTTGAAACGAGCACTGCTGTGCCAACTCCCAGCTTTAGCGCTGCCTGCGGCTTGTATTTACTGCTTAATGCCGATGAAGAGCCACTGAGCAGCTATAGCAGTACCCATGAACCATTGCTCAACTGGCAACAACACCCAGCTTTTGCCGCCGCGCTGGCCAACGGTCAAGCCCAACTTATTGATCAAGCCCTGCCTGAACCGTATCAATCGGCAATTGTCATCCCGTTTCTCGATCAACATCAACTGAGCGGGGCCATGGTCTTTTTGCACGATCAGCATGCCTTTGACCAGCTTGATGTTGAATTGGCCGAGGAGCTAAGTCAGCGGATGGTCTTGGCGATTGAGCAGGCCTATCTTTATCGGCAAGCGCAACATGCTGTGCGTTTGCGTGATGTCTTTTTATCGATTGCCTCCCACGAGTTGAAAAACCCATTAACCACCTTGCTTGGTCAATCGCAATTAAGTTTACGTCGCCTAGAGCGGCTGAATTTGGCCGATGAACGCCTCCAGCGTTCGCTCCAAGCGATTGAAGCTCAAGCCAGCCGTATGAATAAAATGGTTACCGCCTTGCTTGATGTTTCACGCATCGAAACAGGCCAGCTCGATATTCAGCGTGATCAAATCGATTTGGCCCAGCTTTTGCAACATTTAGTCAACGATTTGGCCATCACGATCGATCATCACCAGATTAGTTACCACTGCACGAGCAGCCAGCCCATCCACGTGGCGGGTGACCCGATTCGCTTAGAGCAAGTATTTGTTAATCTGATCAACAACGCCATGAAATATAGCCCCGAACAAACCGAAGTGCTGGTGAGTGCTGATCGTAATGCCCAACAAGCGATCGTCCAGATTCGCGATCATGGCATTGGCATTCCCCCAGAATCGATCCCCAACCTCTTTACCCGTTTTTATCGTGCTAGCAACGCCGCCCGTAGCCATGTGGCGGGGCTGGGCATTGGCCTATTTGTGGTCAAAGAAATTGTCGATCTGCATGGTGGCAGCATCGAAGTCAGTAGCCAAGTTGGCCAAGGCAGTCTTTTTACGGTGTATTTACCGCTGTACGCTGCAAATCCTCAATAAAACCCACATATATTAACGAATATAAACAATATGTCATAGGGGACAATCACCAATTGTCCCTCTACAATGTCTGCATTGCATGGTACATTTAGTTCCACAAACCGGATACATTATTGAGGAACTAACATGAATAAGCAACAATATGCCAATATATTTAGCCCAACCAGCCAACAATCATGGATGCCAATCGATGATCAAGCCCATTGGACAATCAAAAACCCCTTGAATCTGCTGATTGTCCTACCAATTGTTATGCTTTTGCTCTCGATTGTCATGGCCTAGATGACAATAACGGCGTAGGACTGGTACAATAGGGTTCTACGCCGTTGTGTTTAATCGACAATTCTGCTAGAGAAAGGCCAATCATGGAATTTCAGCTTGATCGTCAGCACGCCAAACCACTCTATATTCAATTATCCGAACAACTGCAAGATCGAATTCGGAGTGGCTCGTTGCCGGCTGGCACCAAACTGCCGCCAGTGCGCGATTTAGCTGAATCACTTGGCCTAACCCGTTTGACGGTACACAATGCCTATAGTGAACTGCAAGCAAGTGGTTGGGTTGAGGCCTATGTTGGTCGTGGCACCTTCGTCGCCGAGCGGATCAAGCCGATTATTCCGGAGTATGAGATTCGCCAACGGGTGGTCGAAGAATTGCAAACTCCATGGTTTAGCCAAGGCATGTTGGCCGATATGCTGCGCTTGGCGCAACAGCCAAACTTAATCTCCTTTGCCCAAGCTGCCCCAGCCGAAGAAACCTTTCCTGTGCGCGAAATTGGCCGAGCGATTCAGCAAGCCCTGCGCGACCCCAGTGCCCTAGGCTATGGCCCAACCCAAGGCGAATTATGCTTGCGCGAAGCAATTGCTACATGGCTGCTTGACCGTAATGTTGTTACCTCGCCCGACCATGTGTTGGTGACAACTGGTGCTCAGCAAGGCGTAGCCTTGGCATTAAAGGCCTTTGTGCGCCAAGGTGATGTAGTGTTGGTCGAGGAGCCAACCTACTTGGGCTTTATCGAACAAGCCACGGCCTTGGGTGTGCGCTTAATCGGCATTCCATTGGATGATCAAGGCTTGCGACTGGATATTTTGCAACGGGTATTATGCGAATACAAACCACGTTTGCTTTATACCGTGCCAACCTTTCACAATCCAACCGGCGTTTGCCTTTCGGCTGAACGCCAAGAAGCCTTATTGCAATTAGCCCAAGAACACAACCTAATTATTTTAGAAGATGATGTGTATGGGCCGCTCAGCTACGATGCTCAAGCACCACACCCAATCAAAGCCCGTGATCCCAATGGGCGGGTGGTCTATCTTGGTAGTTTTTCCAAAATTCTAACTCCAGGCTTACGTTTGGGTTATTTGGTTGCCCGTGATGAACTTTTGCACCCCTTGCTGACTGCTAAACGTGGCAACGATCTGCATTGCTCGCCATTGTTGCAACGGGCTTTGGCCGATTACCTTGGGCGTGGCCAATTGGCGGCGCATTTGCGCTATGTGCGCGAACTATATCGTGAGCGCCGTGATGCCATGGAACGAGCGTTGAACCGTTATTGTCCCCGTGATATTCAATGGACGCATCCACGTGGCGGGTTGTGCTACTGGCTAACTTTGCCCGCTGGATTAAATGGTACCGATATTTATACCGAGGCGATTGAAGCAGGCGTTGGGGTAACCCTTGGCAATGTCTTTTTTCCGCAACCGCCGCGCAACGCCCACTTACGGCTATGTTTTGCCACTCAATCACCAGAATTAATTGATCGTGGAATTCGCATCCTTGGCGATGTGCTGACGCGTCATGTCTTGCGTTGTGGTCAACTTGCTGCCCGTGCTTGGCGCGAAACCACTCCACTGATGTAATTTGGTGAATTCCAAAACAAGGCCGTAACAGCGCTGCTCCGCCTCGGTTCATCGATAGATTGCTGGCTTTCAAGGAAGGGAATGTAGGTATGACACTGCGGCAAACGGGGGTACTTTTGATTTTGGCCTTAGTTTGGGGAGCATCATTTTTATTCATTCGGCTGGGCGTAGAAACCATTCCACCAATTACCTTTGTTTTTCTGCGCTTGGCGATTGCTGCGGTGTTGATTTATGCTGTGCTGCGCTGGCAAAAAGTTCAGTTACCACGTGAGCGCAAACTTTGGTATTCACTCGGTTTCGTGGGGTTGATTAATGCGGCCTTGCCCTATTGTCTGTTTGCGTGGGGCGAGCACAAAATGGGCGCTAACGCCAGCGGCTTGGCTTCGATCTATAATGCGACTACACCCTTGTGGACAGTGATTTTGGCCTTTGCCTTTGTGCGTTCCGAGCGTTTGACGGGCGTTCGTACCTTTGGCATTGTGCTGGGCTTTGCGGGTGTGGTCTATCTCTTTTCGCGTTCGATTGGCAATATCAATAGTTTGGATACTTGGGGGCAAATTGCCTGTATCATTGCCTCATCGATGTATGGGATTGGCACGTTGTATGTGCGGCGCAACTTTGGCAGTTTGCCAGCACTGATTCCAGCCTTTGGTCAAATGGCAAGTGGCGCGATTATGCTTTTGCCAATCGCGCTCGTGGTCGATCATAATAGCTGGCAAATGCCAAGTTTGGTTTCGCTTGGCTCGCTGTTTGGTTTGGCCATTTTAGGCACAGGCATCGCCCAAATTCTCTACTTTTGGTTGGTGAAGCAGGTTGGCGCAGCGCGAACTGCCCAAGTCACCTATATTTTGCCAATCTTTGCGATTTTTTGGGGCTGGCTGTTTTTGAATGAAGCCATTCGCAGCGATATGCTGATTGGCCTATGTTTGATTTTGCTGGGCGTGATCATTGTCAATGGCAAATGGCCATTTCGTCGTCAGACCGTTGCTGCGTCCAGCAGCTAATTCGTTGTTGCCTAGTTTAAGGAGTATCTATGTCCACCAATCGTTTTGCCTTTTTCAAAGGGGAAATTGTGCCGATTGCTGATGCCAAAGTCAGCGTGATGAACCATGCCTTGAATTATGGCACAGGCTGCTTTGAAGGCATTCGAGCCTATTGGAACGAAGCCGACGAGCAATTGTATGTGTTTCATTTGCAAGCCCACTACGAACGTTTGTTGCGTTCCTGCAAAGTGCTGCAAATTCGCCTACCCTACAGCGTTGAGCAATTGGTTGAGACCACGCTTGAACTATTGCGCCGTGAAGAATTTCGCAGCGATGTCTATATTCGTCCGCTGGCCTACAAATCATTCGAAGGCATTGGCGTGCGCTTGCATGATATTAGCGACGATTTTACAATTTGGGCAATTCCCTTTGGCAAATACATCGAAAAAGAAGCTGGCTTGAAAGTTGGCATCAGTTCATGGCGACGGATCGACGATAACGCGATTCCAGCGCGTTTGAAAGCAACTGGCTCCTACGTGAATTCGGCTTTGGTCAAGAGTGAAGCCATGCAAAATGGCTTTGATGAAGGCATTGTCTTGACCCAAGATGGCCATGTTTGCGAAGGTAGTGCCGAAAATATCTATGTGGTGCGCAATGGTGTGCTGTATACCCCAGGCATTACTGATAACATTCTTGAAGGCATCACCCGCCATGTGATCAAACAACTGGCAACTGAAGAATTGGGCTTGCAAGTTGTTGAACGTTCAATTGATCGTACCGAACTCTATGTTGCTGATGAAATCTTCTTCTGTGGCACGGGAGTTGAAGTTACTCCGGTGGTCGAGGTTGATCATCGAGCAGTTGGGAATGGCCAGATTGGCCCAATCTTCAGCCAAATTCGCAGTTTGTATTATGCTGTGACCCATGGCCAAGATCCTAAGCGGCGTGAATGGTGCAGCCCAGTCTATAGCTCAGTCCTAGCCTAAATCTTCTCAGCAACTCAAACGCCAGTTCAAGCAAACTGGCGTTTTTTATTGGATCAAAAAAGCCTGCCCCATTGCTGGAGCAGGCCCAAGGGAATACTTGAAGCTTTTAAGCCTAGTTGAAAGGAATACCGTTGTAGTCTTCACCAGTGGTACCGCCGGTAACAGGTGACGTTACGCGAGTAACCACGATCAATTGAGCACCAGTACCTTCAACCACGGCTGAACCGCCACCAACACCCATACCAGCAGCGCTTGGGCTGGCTGATGTTGGGTTTGAGCTAGCCTTAGCGCCAGCAGCGATGCTTGGGATGGTGTGGGTACCGAGCAACGTGCCTGAACCGCTGTAGTATTTGACGGTTACATTGGTTGCAGCAGTCGTACCAACATTTTGGATAGCGATGAAGGTTTGTTGACCACCTTGAGCTGGAGCCAACCAGCGAACATATGGCAATGCAGTCTTAGCGCTACCAGCGGTTGCACCTTCGAATGCAGTGTACAAGCCAGCACCGCTAACCTTGCCAATCGCCAAGATTGGTTGGGTTGAGTTGATAGTTGCTGAACCACTGAAGCCATTTGGTGCCAAACCACATGGGTTGAAGCTAGCCTTAGCGCCAGCAGCAATCGTGGTTGCAGTTGACGTTACGTTGACTGGAGTGCTACCAGCGGTACCAACGTAAGTAACGGTGACGCTTGCTGAAGCAGTACCAGCATTTTGAACTGCATAGAACGTAGTGGTTGCACCACTTGGAATAACCAAGTTACAAAGCGATGTTGCCATGAACACTTTGGTTGCAGCAGCGCTTGCTGGGAATGCTTGTGAAGCATAAGCCCCAACCCCGTTGGTTTGCAATTCAAGCGCCGTACCAACAGCGCTACCAGGATTGGTGGTGCCAGTCTTGACAGCGGTTACCTTGACTGAACCGTTGAAGGTTCCGGTAAGAGCTGCAATCGTGCCAGCATCGTAGTAGACTGAGGTATTTGGCAATACGTTGGCTGGGTTAGCGGTGTGAACCACTGCGCCATTGGCTGGGTTAATAAATTGAACGGTGAAGTCGTTGGCAACTGAATCGGTGTTTTGAATGACAAACTTGCTGGTGTAGTTAGCAAATGACTTCAAAACGGTTGGAATCAACACAACGTCTGATCCGCTTGAGAAACCATTTGACAATGGGCGGTTCTTGACTTGTGAAGCTGCGGCTGGAATTTGCACCAAGGTCGCTGCAATTGGTTGGTCAGCTGAGATCACGGCTGAACCATTGAAGGTGGTTCCCAAGCCGCTGACTGAGCCAACGAAGTACGAGCCAGCACCATTCTGAGCCAAGGTTGAGGCTGGGATGGCTGATGGTGTACCACTTGAGCTGTAAACGGTCAAGTTGATGTTAGCAGTGCCCGTACCAATGTTTTGGTAGGTGATCGAGGTGGTGAAGGCGGTTGCATAGGCGTTGGTTTGAGCTGATACGCCCCGACCGCCTACTGCAAAGATTGAAAGCAACAAGGCAACCATCATTGCCCGTACACGTAGCTTCGCAAACGTCATTGATAAACTCCTTTGATAAGACCGCTAATTTACCTAAACGCTTTTAGGTATTCCCTTGTTATGCTGGCTATAGTATCACAAGATCCTAGGCTCATCGCAATACTCCATCTTGGCTAATCGGGGGATTATTGATCGGTTTAGTGGTTATTGCACTGGTTTGCTGATGAATTAACAGCATGGTATGCTTGGCAGCGGTTCGTTAACTATTGTTTTAGGAAGTTATTATGGCAATTTTGCCAAAAATTTTGCGTCGATATGCCAAAAATTCGTCGCGCGTCTATCTTGAGCAGTTTGTGCAACAGGCCGCGCAAAGCTTGCAACCTGGTCAACGCATGCTCGATGCCGGGGCTGGCGATGGGGCATATCAACGCTTTTTTAGCCATGTCACCTATGAATCAGCCGATTTTTGCCAAGTTGATAAGGCTTATGCGCCCATGACCTATGTCTGTGATCTGGCGGCAGTTCCGGTTGAAGCTGAACGCTACGATTTGATTTTGCTGACTCAGGTTTTGGAGCATTTGCCCAATCCGCAACTGGTATTAACTGAGATGCTGCGGCTGCTCAAGCCCAATGGCACGCTCTGGCTCTCGGCTCCGTTGTTTTATGAAGAGCATGAGGTGCCTTTCGATTTCTATCGTTATACCCAGTTTGGCTTCAAGCATCAACTAACTCAGGCTGGCTTTCAGGTTGATCAAACCCAATGGCTTGAGGGCTATTACGGCACACTAGCCTATCAGGCGGATTTAGCAGTACGAAGCTTGCCGTTGAATCCACGCTTGTATGGCGGTGGTTGGGCTGGTATTGGCGGGAGTTTTGCTGCGCTATTGCTCCGGCCATTGTTGGTGGTTACATCATTATTATTTAGTCGCCTTGACCTCCAATATAAATACACTGCTGCCGGAATGTGCAAAAATTATGCCCTAATCGCCCGTAAAAGTAGCTAAATCTCCACTAATCCTTTTGGGTTAATCAGGCTGTTTAAGCCTTGTTTAGAGGGGTTAATTTAAAATCAATCAGTAGGAGTAGTCGTATTTTGGGAATCAAAACATCAGTCAAGAAATTTAAGTCAACGATCATCGATCGCTGGCAATTGAGTAGGCTCAATCGAGTTCAGCCAAAGCTGGTAACCACAATTACTCATGTTCAGCACCACCATTTAACCTATCTTGATACCCAAGCCTTGATCGATCTTGGGCTGGCGGTTGCTCAACTCGAACAGCAAGCAATCGCTGGCCAAATGCTTGAATTAGGCTGTGCAGCAGGTGGCTCAGCAATCGTGATTACCAGTGTAAAAGCCAAATCACGCCCATTTGCGATTTATGATGTGTTTGGCATGATTCCACCACCTTCAGAACGTGATGGTCAGGATGTCCATCGACGCTATGAAGTGATTAGCACTGGGAAATCACCAGGTATCGGCAATCGACGCTATTATGGCTACGAAGAGGCGCTTGATCAAAAGGTGATTGCGGCCTTTGCTGAAGCTGGCTACCCAATTGAGCAGCATCAGGTAAGTTTGGTGAAGGGCTTATACGAAGATAGCTTGCAGATCGATCAGCCTGTGGCTTTGGCTCACATCGATTGTGATTGGTATGATTCGGTGATGGTTTGTCTTGAGCGGATTGTGCCCCACCTCGTTCAAGGTGGAATCTTGGTGATCGACGACTATACAAGTTGGTCGGGCTGTCGCCAAGCTGTTGACGATTTCTTCCGCGAGCACCAAGCTGAGTTTCGCTTTGAGCATAAAAGTCGTTTGCATATTACACGCCGCTAAATTAATCTTATATGAGGGAGTTTTTCGATGCGCAAAATAATTTTAGTAGGGCTACTAATCGGGGCTTTAGTTGGTTGTAGCGATACGAGTATTCCCCCTACCGTTAATAGTACATTGCCAACCGCTGTAGTCCCACCTACCCCCACTCGTAGCGACTTTGGGCAAGATATTGATCTGACTCAAATTAAAGATCCTGAAAGTGGCCGAGCAACAGTTTTTGGCAATGTTAGTAACCCAACCAACAACCAACCTTATAGCCAGGTTCAGGTCCAATTGGCCGAAGCCTATGATAACGAAATCGGCGAAACCAATTTTGTGCTCAACACTGCTCAAAGCCCAATCACCTTTGCCGACGATCAGGGCGATTTTGTGTTTGAAAACATCCCACCTCATCGCTATGTGGTGGTGGTTGGTGATGTCTATAGCAATTACAAAATTTTGCTCGGCCCTGATCAAGTAACGCTCGTGATTGATGCGAAAGTTGATCAAAAGCTCGATTTAGGCCCACTTAAGGTTGATATTTTTGCTCCCTAAGCAAGCGCTCGTAGATTTCGCCATACTGGGCGGCAGTACCTTCCATAGTGAACTGCTGCCCCCATTCGTAGCCGCGCTGAGCCATCAGCGCCGTTTCTGTTGGATGTTCAAGCATCCAAATCATGGCCTCAGCTATGGCACTTGGGTTGTCAACCTCAACTAAAAGCCCAGTTTCGCGATCAACCACTTGCTCGTTATTACCGCCAATATTAGTGGCAATCACTGGTGTTCGCGCCGCCATTGCCTCTAAAATCACTGTGGCAAAGCCTTCCCAGCGTGAAGTTGAAACCAGCACATCAACTTGGCTGAGTACTTCGGGAATATCACCACGCGGGCCAAGGAATTTGATTGCATGCTCGATCGCTAAATTAGCCGTTAGTTGGCGAAAATTGGCCTCTTGTGTGCCTTCGCCTGCCAACCAAAACTCAGCCTCAGGGTATTGTTGTAACACTAAAGCCGCCGCCTGAATAAAAATATCTTGGGCTTTTTGAATTTCTAAGCGCCCAATCAATAAAAATCGTGGTGGGCTAAATGGCATATGTTGTTTGGGCCGATTAAATTGTTGCAAGCGAGCCGAGGGTAAGCTATTTTGAATCACGGTCGCTGAACGCCCAAATAGCCGAGCCGCTTTGCGCTGATCAAGCATGGTTTTGGTTGCTTGGGAGATCGCAATTTCTTGACTAAATAGTTGGGTGTAAACAATATTCATCAAGCGCCGAACCATCGGGCGGGTTACCCACATTGAATTAACATGCAGGGTTCGAACAAGTTTAGGATAGTAGCTAGGGTGCAGTAATTTTTGCAAGCTAATGAAAAATTCCACTCGCTCAACGTGAGTATGAATAATATCAACCGCTTGTTCACGAATCAGATAATTCAGTAAGGTACTGAATCGCACCATATCGTAGCGTAATTTGCTACGTTCATGCACCATAATCCGCGTTTCAATGCCTTCATCGGCCAAGGTTTTGAGCCAACGCTGCTCCGAAGGTGCATCAAAACGATGAATGCCACACAAAATTGGCCGAAAACGGTTTTTATCTAAAGCTCGCGCTACTTCAATGCCAAACAGGGCTGAGCCGCCTGCGCCTTCAGCACTGGCGAAACCGGTAATAATATGGGCGACAGTTATTTTACGCATATAGGTTGCTACTTTGCTCCTCGTAACCAATCGCCAACCGCCGCCCGAATTTGGCTGGGTAGGCCTTCAAGTTGGCTTTGCAGTGCTGGAATGCTGCTGTGCAAGATAGTTTTAATTGGGCCTTGGGCAGCCAAGGTTTGTTCAAAGGCACGAATAAGGTTCGCACTATCGATCGATTCGATCGGAATTTGATAATCGGCCAAGCCTAGCATTTGCATCACGCCTGCCGATTTGTGCAAATAGCCAATTACAAAGCTAGGAGTGGTGGTGCTCAAGGCAAAAATCGCCGAATGCAAACGGGTTGCAATCAGCAAATCAAGCTGGCTATACAGTTGCTTGAGCATGGCTGGTTGCAAGCGATCATCAATAAAGGTGATTGGGGTATCGGCTGGTAATTGGGCGATCAAGCGTCGCGCTACCACCCGATCATCCTCAGCCTGGCTGGCTCCAACACATTGGGCAAACAGCAAGATATGCACATCATCATGCTGGCCGATGTGCTGAATCAAATCAAGCAAGGCTTGCTCATAACGCTGGCCATGGCTAAACCCCGAGCCTGGGTGCTGAATCCCAAAATCCATTGCTGTGATGCCAACGACTAAAGCAGGGCGTTTGGCTGGTTGCCACCAACGCGCCAAATAGTGCTCGGCTTGGGTTGGCTCGACGGTTGGGCAGTTGAAGGCCACATCGGGCACAACAGGCACTGGCTGATTAATCCCAATGCTGTAGAGATAGTGTTGCGAACGTTCTTCGCGAGCATAGGCTAATACCGAGCGATTGACCAACCACGCCAAGAGCATTTGGTTGATTTTGCCAGTGACCGGGCCAAACGATTGCGGCAACATCACAAGCGGCTTGCTCATCAGCACTGGCAAGGCCACACCCAACCAAACCCAAATATAGTTTAGGTCGAAGGCTTTGGTCGCATACAAATAGCCGCCACCAATCGCCGCCGTAACATCAGCTTCAAAATAGTGGTCGAGTAGTTCACGCCAAGCACTGGTTTTGGCGGGCTTGAGTTTGATGCGTGTCCAGCGATAGATTAGGCTGATGCTGACCAACCACATTGCTAGCCCCAGCATCAGCCATTTACGCCGTGGCTTGGGCGCATCTTTGATCAAATTGGTTTTATGTTCATGGATCGACCGAATATAGGCTACATCAGCGGGTAGCCATTCGGGCGGATCAGGCTGATTGATCACATAACTCAGATCGGCATGGGGAAACGCTGCCCGTAAATGGGCCAACGATTGCTCAAGTAAGGCCAAATCGCCAGCATTTTGCGGCGAATGCGCATTTAATAATAAAACCTTCATCGCATCACTTTCTTATAGGTCAGCCATGCACCATAGCCATACGAGATAAACAGGGCAATTTCGGTGATCATGTTGATAATTGCTACGCCATGCAATCCATATAACGGAATCACGACAAAATTGCCGAGAATGCTAATTGTGGCCCCGATTGTTTGCAACTTGACCCGCAATGGCTGCTGATCGTTGGAAACCATAAAAGTCGCCCAGCAGAAATTCAGGCTTTTGAGCAACGGAATAATCGCCATAATTTGCAACAACGGAATTGCAGCGGCATATTGCGACCCATACATCAGGTTGATAATCCAATCGGAATACCAGGTAAGCAGCGCGAACCATGCCAAGCCGTAGAGGATGCTCAAGCCAATTGCCAAGCTAATCACGCGGCGATAGAGTGGCGAGCGCGGTGGATGCTTGACGATCATTGGCAGCAAAATTTGGGCGGTAATGCTAGGCACTAAAAAGGTGTTGTTGATAATCGCTAGTGGCGGTGCGTAAATGCCTGAATTAATCGTTGGCAGCAGCAAGGCGACCAAAAAGAGATCAACCCGCAAGGTCAAATAGGCCATTACCTCGGAGACAAAGTAGAAACGGGCCTCGCCGATTGTATTGATCCATTGGCGTGGTTGCCAAACCCAGCGCAAAATGCCATGCAAATAGTAGACGCTCAGGCCAAAGCCCAAGGCTACCGCAATACAGCGATAGATCACCACCGTGGAAAATGGCAAGCTGGGGGTAAACCAAATTGGCACAAACAAACTAAATGCAACCAGAATTTGCAAACTTGAGGCTTTGAGTACCTGAATCGATGCTCGCAAAGCGGTATCAGCAGTGCCAACCAATAAATCGCCAATAATTCCAGCGCAGGCCAAGGCAATCAGGTGCGGGGTAAATTCTGGGCTACGCATGCTGACAAACGGTGCGGCGGCCAATAACAGGCCTGCTAACACAAATCCACGCAAGGCAAATACCCGACTTACCGATTTATTGAGTTTCACTCGATCAGTGCTTTGGCGCAACAGCCAATTATCCAACCCCAAATTGGCCAGAATAATCAGTGGGTTGAGCAAGGCGTACAGCGAGTTGAACAAGCCATATTGCTCAGCCCCCAAGCGCCGTGCCAAAATAATTTGGGTAAAAATTCCCAACACCCGCGCCAGCATCACTCCGCCAACCCCAAAGCTGATCTGAAAAAGCCGAGCGCGTGGCAATTTGGCTGGGGCAGGGGCTTCGGCCACACTGGCTTGAGTTGGCGTAGATTCCTTAATCATTGCCCAACTCGCTATTTGGTTGAGGCCGGGCCAAGTGGATGGTTCGCATAAGATTCCTCGTAGCCTACTCGCCAACGTAGCGCCAACGCCGACCAGGCATAGTCAGCCGCTCGTTCAAAGCAGGCTTGGCGATCAGCTTCGCTCCAGGTTGCGAGCACTGCTTGCAGAGTTTGGGCCAAAGCTAGTGCATCGCCAGCAGGAGCGATCAACCGATCAGCAGCAAAATTCAGCACAAGCCGCCGATCGCCGACATCGCCAGTAACTGGGGGAATTCCCAAGGCCAAGCTTTCAAATAGCTTCAAGGGCGAGCGGGCTTGTGCCACCATATCATCATACACTGGATCAACCGTGACGTTGGCAAGCGCCATCCACAGAGGAATCGTGCGCCGATCTTGATGTCCAAGACACAAGATCCGCTCAGTATAGCTATGTTCACGAATCCAATTCTGCACATAGCCAAGATCTTCGCCGCCACCAATTAACACCAGCCGAATTAGTGGATCATGCTTTAATTGCTGATCAAAAGCATCGAGCAGGAGGTTGATCGGGTGGTTGTGTAAGGCAATTGTGCCAACATAGGCGATCACCTGCATTCCATCCAAGCCCAAACTTGTGCGCAAGCCTGCCAAAATTGCTGAATCTGGCGTTTGGAAGAGGCTCAGATCAACACCGTTGGGCACATAGACAATTTTGGCAACCCGTGCTGTGAGCATCCGCGCCGCCAAGGCTTGGGTATTGACGGTTACGCCTTTAGCCAAACGCGGCAAGAGCCATTGCCAAAAGCTAAAAACCATGCGCTGCGCTTGGTTGGTCAAACGATTGCTACCAACTTCATCATCATCGCAATCGACCCAAAAGCGTTGACCTCGCCCCAACAACACACCCAAGATCGCCGCCAAGCCATTGACTGGCTGCGGTTTGCCAAGGTGGTAAATCTCAGCGGGCGAACAGAGAATGGCCCAAAGCATACCCAAGGTCGCAGTAATCAAGACCCATAACAATTGCAAGGGCGAAAATGGCAGTACCTCGCCATGACGTTTGCGCGAGTGCATCTGGCCAACATACCAAATTTCCACCCCGTCCTGTACAAAGCGACGTTGCTGGCATTGTGCCAAATCGGGGTGCAAAGCCAAGATGCGTATTTGATCGCCTTGGCGCACCAATTCCTTGGCCAGATTAAAGTAGCGTTGACCTGAAGGCCGTTCAATGCCCATCGTGATCAGAAAAACGATCCGCCGCATTATTTGGCCCCAATTCGTTCAAGGCAGTTGATCAGATTTTCCCAGCCATGCAGTTGTTGACCACGTTCAGCTTGGACGGCGGCGGTCATCGGGGCTTTTAATTCAGCCTGAAAATAGCGCAGAATCGCCTTGGCTAGAGCAACTTCATCCTGTGGTGGCACGACTAAGCCATTTACGCCATCGCGCACAACTTCGTGCAAACCGCCAACTCGCGTGGTGATGACGGGCTTGCCAAGCCCAAAGGCCAATTGGACGACCGCGCTTTGGGTCGCCGAAATATAGGGTAGCACGACCACATCGGCCACATCAAAGTAGGGACCAAGTTCCTCATTGGGCACATAGCGATTGATAAAGGTCACATTGGCTTCAACCCCATATTCGCGGGTATAGCGCTGATAAAATTCTGGCGAAGCCCAAAACTCGCCAACGACCAGCAAATGTACAGGCCGTTCTTGCACCACCAACGGCAAAGCTTGAATCAAATATTCTAGGCCTTTGTAAGGGCGTACAAAGCCAAAAAATAGCAAAATATCGTGATCGCTGGCGATGCCAAGTTGCCCACGCAAGCGCTCAATCGCCGCCGCATCGGTGTGCTTGGCGACCTCTTCGAAGGTTGGCAGTTGCGATTTCAGCACGGCAGCTTGCGGCAACAGCGCTTGGGCACGATGCAAATCTTGGTCGCTATGCACAATCAAGGCATCGCCCTGTTTGAGCACCGTCGAAGCCATACGCCGATCCAAAAAGCCACCACCATCGTGGGGCATTACATTGTGACAAATATAGACAACTTTGGCTTTGGTGTGCTTTTTCAGCCAGCGCGAAATATAGCTTAGCGAGGGTGTCCAGTAGGGAACCCACCATTGCAATACTACCAAATCCGGCTGATCGGCGCGAATTTTGCGACATAAGCGCCACCAGGTAATTGGGTTGGTGGGATCAAGCACATATTCACATTCGACCCGCAATGGTGTAGCACTGGGGTCTTTATCGGTTTTGCCCGGGAAGAGCCAGCGCGGATATTGGCGAGTATACGAATAAAATCGCACATGATGGCCAACTTCGCGCAAATGTTTGACCAACAGCGTGGTGTAATGAGCAATCCCCCCACGGTAGGGATAGGTTGGTCCAACCACACATAGTTTCATTGTTGCGCCTTTACTGCAAAAATCACCACTCCATCACGCTCGTAAACAATTGGAAATTGCTCTGGCAGATAACGGAGTGCTTGAATATCTTGTTGAAATTTGGGATTATTTTGACTCAACCGCACGCCACTATAAATATAATCGATGCCTTGGGCCTGCAATAATTGGCGGCCTTCGGCACTTGCCAAGGGGGTTGTGCGCAGCGCTTCATACAATAAATACACATTGTAATCAAACTTGGGATCGCTGGCTTTCTCCGAGCCATAGGTTAGCGGGGGAATCGTTGTTTGGCGCTTCGTCAGCAGCGGAATCCAAACCCCTCCATCTTCGCCAACCACCAGCGCATCGCCATAGCTCATAATGCCATTAATCAAAAATTTGGCATCAGCAGCAGTAGCTTGCTCAATCCAATTCAGCGCTTGTTGATCGCCTGCGAAAAACATGCGATATTGGTCGGTGGCCAAGGTACTTTGCCATGGCATAGACCATGCAATCGTCAGTAATAGCAAAACCATGCTTACACCACGCAGCCAGGGCCAATGTTGCCAGCGTTGGTAGAGCCAGCCGAGGGGATAGGCCGCCAACGGAATCAGTGGCAGATAGAGCATAATTGCTACTGCAAAGCCTGTGATAATGCCACTTAAAGGCAAATTCAGCACATAGGGCACGGCAATCAATTCTAGCCCAAGGCTCCAGATGGCGAGCCAAAGCATGCGCCAATTGCGCTGAGCACAAGCCAGCCACAATCCCAGCCCAATTAAGATCATCAAGGGAGCTTTGATATAAAATGGCACGATTGCCACCAAGGTGGCTACACTGCTAGCATAGCTTTGACTGTAGCCAGTGACATAGTTGCGGGCAATCGCTGTGAGCTTGCTTTGCACAATCGTGTAGAGCCATGGCGCGGCCAACACGGCGCTGATCAAACCAACTGCGCCGCCTCGCCAAAGCACCTGTTTGGCATAATCGAAACGTGGATGTTGAGCTACTAAAGCCAGCACCATCAGCATCAAAATAATCACAGCGAAGATTGTGACTAAATAATGGGTCAGCACCAAGCCTGTGGTCAAAATAACCGCTAAACCCACTAATTGCCAATTAAAGGCTTTGTAATCGAGTAAAGCCAACCATGCTACGATAACCCCAACCAGAATAACTTGGCCAGTTAGTTGGGTAAAACGTCCCCAGTTGACATAGAAACTGGGCATGGTGTTGTAAAAACAGGTGAATACGAGCGCGATGATGCCAGCAGCTTTGTTGCCGCTCAAACGGCGAGTTAAAAGATAGGCCAACGGGCCAACTGCAATATTGATCATTTGGCCCATATATAGTACAGCACTGGTGGCCGATAATTGACCCCACCATGCCAAAAAAGCGCTATTGGCATGAAACCCATAATGATAGCTAAATGTAGTTAAATCGGCATAGGGATGCCATGTTTCAAACAAACCACCATGATCAAGTAATAGTTGGGTGATCATCGAGTGATGATACGAATCGCCCCATTGTGCCACCGCCAAATCGCGCACGACCAGCAAGCGTTGCAACACAATTACGCTGGTTAATCCAATGAGCAACCAAGCATGGCTCGATGGCCGAATCCGTTTTAGCTCGGTTAGGCGATCAGGCCAAGTGCTGGATTTTTTGGGCCAGATTGCTGCCAGCAAAGCCAACCCACCATAGCCAAATACTAGCCAACGATTAATTGGTAAGCCAACTAGATCGGCGAGTTGGAGCAAGATTGGTGGCAGGGCAATCCCAATACTCCAACTTAACGCCCAACGTTCAAGCCGATCGAAGCGGCCACTTGGGCTACACCAGCGGATCACGGCCCAGCCAGGCAGCAACAATCCCCCAAGCATAAAACTAAGGCTTGCGCCAATTTCAAGCGTATGGGTTGTCAGCCAAACCAAGCTCTGGCCTAAACCAAAACTTGCCAAGGCGACCAGCATGAAAAAAATAACCCCAAGCAGATTAAGCCAAGGTTGGAAACGCTGCCAGCGCGAGGTTGGTAGTTGATTTGCCGCAAGGGAATCGATCTGCATGCATTGTGGCCTTTAATTCATGTGACAGGTGTCACAACGTGGCGAGTATAACAATAGCCTAAAACGCTGTCAAACCTTGGGACTTGAGCAACGCTAGGCTATCGAATGTGCTGCCAAATTAGGCTTGCGCGATTGGGCGAACTTTAACATCGCCAGCATAGACGGTGTGCAGTTGACCATCGCTGCTGCGCACTTGCAAGCCACCATGCTGATCAACCGATTCGGCCACGCCGCTAAAATTGTGGCTGCTCAACTCAACTTCGACAGTTTGGCCGAGCGTGGTTAAACGGCTAAGCCATGCTTGACGTAAGGCTTCGCGGCGGCCACTGCGCAAACTGAGATACTGGCGATCGTAGCTTTGCAAAATTGCCCGTAACAAGGCCGCCCGATCAACATCCTTGCCACATTCCACGGCCAACGATGTGGCAGCTTGGTTGATGCTTGGATCTTGGGTTGGCTGCCAATTGACGTTGATACCGCTCCCAATCACGGCCCAGCGTAGCCGTTCGGGGCCAGCAGTTTCTAGCTCAACCAAAATGCCTGCCAATTTACGCCCATTAATTAATAGATCGTTGGGCCATTTTAGCTCAACCTTGCAGTTAGTTTCGCGTTCGATTGCTTCGCTAATCGCCACCGAAGCCAACATAGTTAATAAAAAGCTTTCGCTTGGCAAGAGCCAGGTTGGACGCAGTAGTAGCGAAAGCAACAAACTGCTGCCAGCCGGAGCGCTCCAACTGCGTCCACGTCGTCCACGGCCAGCGGTTTGTTCGTTAGCGACAATCACCAAGCCTTCGGATACTCCAGCAAAAGCGCGTTCGCGAATTAGGCTGTTGGTTGAGGCAGTTTGTTCGAGGCCAAGCAACTCTTGACCAATAATCAAAGTTTCTAGCTGATAACGGGCTGGTTCGATAATTGTTTGTTCAAATGATGTTAGCATAGGCGCGTTAACCGTCCCTGTTGTAAATGCCAAATCTCGCCAGCAAACTGCTGAATAAAGCGCCGATCATGCGAAACCGCAATGATTGGCCCAGTAAACTGATTGAGCGCAGCCTCAAATTGCTCTAAAACATCAAAACTTAGATGGTTGGTTGGTTCATCGAGCAATAACAAATTGGCGCGGGCGGCAATCAGTCGGGCTAATTGTAACTTATGCAACTGACCTGTGCTAATGCTGCCAACCGCCCGATTTACTTCGGCATAGCGAAATAAGCCCGACCAAACTAGCTCATTGATCAAATCTTTGTTAAAGCCCAGCAAACCTTCGCGATAGGCTTCAAATAGGCTTTGCTCAGGCTTGGGCCGCTGATATTCTTGGCGTAAATAGCCAATTTGCAAGTTCGGGCCATAGCGAATCTGGCCTGTGCTTGGTTGCAAATCGCCAGCAATCAGGTCAAGCAAGCTGGTTTTGCCGCTGCCATTGGCTCCTGTGATCAGAATCCGTTGACGTGGCCGTAGTTCTAAATTGATCTGTTCGAGGATGCTGTGTTGCTCGCGCTGATAGCTTAGGTTTTCGATCGATAGCATTTGTTGACTGCCATCGGGGTTGGGATTAAAGGTTGGGTTGATTGCGAGTGGTTTGGGTGGCTCGGGAATCGGATCAGCCAAAATACGCTCAAGCGCTTGTTGAGCTGAACGCAGATTGCGTGAAACAGCCGCTGCCACATTTTCGCCCTTGGAGTGATAAATAAAACCATCGTTGTCGCGTGGCGCTCGATTATGGGCAACTTGCTGATTTTGGGCTTTGGCTCGCATTTGCAATTGGCGAATTTCGGCTTGCTGACGTTGATAATCAGCTTCCCAGCGTTCGCGTTCAGCTTGCTTGGCGGCAAAATAGGCGCTGTAGTTGCCAGGGTACGTTTTGAGTTGATGCGTATGTTCATCAAGCTCAATAATTGTGGTTGCCACTTGATCAAGAAAAGCCCGATCGTGCGAAACTACCAAAATTGCCCCACTATGGGCTTGGAGCCAAGTTTCAAGCCATGCGCTAGCCTGATGGTCGAGGTGATTGGTTGGTTCATCCAATAATAACAAATCGGGGTTGCTAATCAGGAGCGCGGCTAAACCAAGTCGGGTTTTCTCGCCGCCCGATAGCGCTTGGACTGAGCGATCCCGTGGCAGGTGGCTTAATCCCAAGCCCCCCAACACCTGATCAATCCGATGATCAAGCTCATAGCCACCACGCAACTCAAAGCGCTCGGCCACATCGCCATATCGTTCTAAAAGATCGGCAAGTTGATCGGGGTCGGCATGGGCCATTTGGCTGCTTAATTGCTCAAGCTGTTGGCGGAGTTGGCTGAGCTGTTGTTGGCTGGCGGCCAGTAATTGCTCAATATTTAGATCGCTAGGGGTGATTAATTGCTGGGTTAAATAGCCATATTCACAGCCCTCGCCCCAGCGAATTGTACCAGTATCGGCTGGCTCTTGGCCAATAATTAAGCGCAATAAGGTCGATTTACCAACGCCATTCGCGCCGACGAGGCCAATTCGTTCGCCACGATTGAGGATTAACCCGATATCGCTGAGGATTTGATGTGGGCCATAGGCTTTGTTGAGGTTGTTGATCTGCAATAACATAGGTTCGATGATCTCCTAAATTGTTGGATGGGTTCTAAAGCTTGGTTTCCGATCATCAAACGGTTGATTTTCATTGGTAGAACTCCCTAAAACAATCAATAGTTCAAGCTTAGCATGGGTGGTAACTCCCCAACATCAGACAAAAGAACGAGCAACGTAAAATCAAAAGGCAAAATAGTAATGGCGAGGGATCAGGATTCAGGGGTTAGAATGGGCAGTGGAAATATAATGTGCATACAAAGAACATAGAACATAGAGCAAAGAACATAACATTAGAGAAGAGTCATTCGTGTAATTCGTGTAATTCGTGTAATTCGTGGCTAAACCTTAACCTTCGCACGCTTCATCCTTCATCCCTCATCCTTTAAAAAATGCTTCCCTGCCCTCAATGACTGAGAACAGGGAAACATCGCAGTTACGAAGTTTTAGAGGCTCTTGTTGAGGGTCAGCAAGAACTCATCGTTGGTACGGGTTTTGGACATCCGCGTCAGCACCAATTCAGTGCCTTCGTTTTCGCCCAACATACTGACCATACGGCGCAATGTCCAAACTTGGCGCAATTGCTCAGGCAAGAGCAACAATTCATCGCGCCGGGTTGAAGAGCGTGCAATATCGACTGCCGGATAGGTGCGGCGTTCAGCCAAGCGCCGATCCAAGTGCAATTCCATGTTGCCAGTACCCTTGAATTCTTCGTAAATCACGTCGTCCATGCGGCTACCAGTATCGACCAAACAGGTAGCGATAATTGTCAACGAGCCGCCGCCTTCGATGTTACGAGCAGCACCAAAGAAGCGTTTTGGAGGGTACAAGGCCACTGGGTCGATCCCACCAGTCAAGGTTCGGCCTGATGGCGGCATATCCAAGTTGTAAGCCCGCGCCAAACGGGTGATCGAGTCCATCAAAATCACCACATCTTGGCCGCCTTCGACCAAGCGTTTGGCTCGTTCGAGGGTCATTTCAGAAACCTTGGTATGATCTTCAACTGGCTCATCGAAGGTTGAGGCAATCACTTCGCCGCGGACTGAGCGGCGCATATCGGTGACTTCTTCAGGGCGCTCACCAATCAACAAGACCATCAGATGGGCATCTTGATAATTGGTGGTAATACCATTGGCAATCGCCTTCATCAACATCGTTTTACCAGCTTTGGGTGGCGAAACCAGCAGCCCACGCTGACCACGACCGATTGGTGCAATCAAATCAACCAAACGAGTTGAAAGAATTTGCGGCTCAGTCTCCAAAATAAAGCGTTCATTGGGAAAAATCGGGGTCAATTTTTCAAAATGGGGGCGCTTACGAGCTTGCTCAGGGTCCATACCATTAACTAATTCAACCCGCAGCAAACTATAATAGCGTTCACTTTCTTTGGGAGGACGAATCTGGCCGGAGATGCGGTCGCCAGTACGGAGGCCAAAGCGGCGAATTTGAGTTTGCGAGACATACACATCATCGGGGCCAGGCAACATGCGGTCGCTGCGTAGAAACCCGAAACCGTCAGAAACGATATCGAGAATCCCGGTGTTGAAAATATTGCCTGCTTGTTCAGTTTGAGCCTGAATTAATTTGTAAATGAGGTCTTGTTTCTTGAGGCGACTATAGCCAGAGATATCTAGCTCCCGAGCCATTTCTTGGAGGTCGCTCAACGTTTTGTTTTCTAAATCAGCAAGGTTGACCACCGTGCTATCCTCCTACGATGAATTCTTACAGCGGGCGTGCATCATCCGACCTCTTCAAAAAATCAATGGCGTTGCGTGGCGAACTAATAGCATAGTTCAGCCAATATGCCGCACAACCATGCGTTCACGGACGTGCCCACAATGGGAAGCGATCTTGTGAGGGGATGTAACTAATCAGTTGCGTTTTAAAAAGTTGGCTGCTGTTTGGAGATGTGTGAATGTGACGCTGGAAGGGGATTCCCAAATGCGTCGCACGCAGTATACCACGACTGACAAAAGCAAGCAACGCCATTTTTAATCATGACGTTGCTCGATTTTAAGCAATTTCTAAGTCAAGCAGTGACGGTATATTTAGTGCTCGGCAAACGGCAAATCTGAAATCCGCATCAATTTATCCCAACGGTGACGAGACTCGATGTAGCGCACTGTGCCAGAGGCCGAACGCATTACCAACGAGTGAGTGGTAGCACCCCACCCAAAAAATTGTACGCCCTTGAGAAAATCCCCGGTCGTAATTCCCGTCGCCGCCCAAAAAATATTGTCTCCTTGTACCAAATCGTTGGTCGTGTACACTTTGTCGAGATTCAAGCCGTTCTGACGGGCTAGGTCACGCTCACGGTCATTACGCGGCCAGAGCTTACACTGGATCTCGCCACCAGTACACTTCATGGCGCAGGCCGAAATCACCGACTCGGGTGCTCCGCCAATGCCCATGAGAATATCTGCGGGAGCCTCAAGCATGCTCGGCATGAGGCTGGCTGCAACGTCACCATGCAAAATCAGTTTAATCCGCGCTCCCATTTCACGAATCCGCGCAATAACATCGTGATGGCGAGGCCGATCAAGCACAATGACGGTTACATCTTCGACCCGTTTTTTAAGTGCTTTGGCAACGCTGCGGATGTTGTCTTCAACCGAAGCGTTGATATCGATACTGCCCTTGGCCGATTCGCCAACGGCAATTTTATCCATGTAGACGATCCCTGGTGGGTTGAATAGACTGCCACGTTCGGCTGCTGCGACGACCGCAATTGCCCCCGGCATGCCTTGGGCCAGCAAGGTTGTGCCTTCAACTGGATCAACCGCAATATCGACCCGTGGTTCGTTGCCGTTGCCGATCTGCTCGCCAATGTAGAGCATGGGTGCTTCGTCTTTTTCGCCTTCGCCGATCACCACAATCCCATCCATATCGGTGGCATTGAGGGCAAACCGCATGGCATCGACCGCCGCACCATCAGCTTCGTTCTTATCGCCCCGACCCATCCAGCGGGCTGAACGTAACGCAGCCGCTTCGGTTGCCCGTTGGAGATCAAACCCCAAATTACGCTCCAGCTTCATGCCAACCTCCTTGTTGTGCAATATCATCGCTTGCGAGCTTTACGATTATTCTAAAAATGCGATTGTACCATATTTCGCAAAGTCGGCAGCAAATGATGCTTGCTAACGAACACAATCAAATTTGTAGGATGTTGAATTAAGCGTGTGAGCCTTTGGTTCGCCTAACTGCGGCTGATAATACCATAGTTTTTCATCAGAACGTAGTAGGTTCTTAGTCCTAGTGCCAATCAGCATACGTGGGAATTATTTGGGGGCAAAGCGACCAACCACGGGCAACCAGCGCGTAGCTCGCACATAGATATGGCTGAGTGCTCCGTTGCCACGCCAGCGCACCATCGCATGAGCCAAGCCAACCCAAATGCCCAAAATCAAGCCACCCACAAGCCAACCTAGCCATGAGCCAACCAAATAGCCAACCAACACTGCCAACGACAATAAAATCAGCATAATCAAAAATTCACTAGGATCGTCGGCTTTGTAACTGCGCGGTCGTTGGGGTTCTTCGGGCTTGGCAGCCGGCTTGCTCGGCTGCATTGGATGTTGCTTAACCGTGGTTGGCAACGCTTCGCTTTCGATCGCGGTGCTATAGCCAGCAACCGAACTGCCAGCATGGGCGGCTTGTTGTCGCTCACGAAACAGCTGTTGCCAATCAAATTGAGTGGTGGCTTGCGAATGCGCCCAAAGCTCCAACGCTAATTTGATTGCTGCTGGATACCCGCCTGCCAATTTGATCACTTGGCTGATGGTGATAGGATCTGGATTCAAGTTAGCACCTTGGGTCAGGGTTGTGATCAAACTGCGGACTTCGCGTTCGGGCATAGGCGCTAGGGTAATTTGGCTGAGCGTGCTTTGTAAATCAGTGGCAATTCGATCAAGCGGTTGGCTGCTAGCAGCGACAATTTGCAAAAAGCCCTCGTTAACCCAACCACGTAGCGCACTACGAACTACTCCAATCCAGCCCATGCCTGCCGATTCTAAATCGTCGAGTAGCAGCAACATCGGTGGCGTTGTCGCTTCGTGAAAGGCTTGAGTTAGGCTGAGTTCATCATCGCCATTGGCTCGCAACGCCCGCAGCATTGGCGAATACAAATCACGCGCCTCGTTAACTCGGGCAAGGCTCAAGAAAACCACTTGAGGTGGTTCGTCGAGCACCATGGCCACAGCTTGGCCAATATGATGCAGCAACGAGGTTTTGCCGCTGCCTGACGGGCCGATCACTGCACATGAGCGACCAGCCGCCAGCGCTTCGTTAATTTGAACAATCTCACGTTCGCGCCCAACAAAGTCGCGCGGATCGTGGATGGGTGTGGTTGAAAAATAGGGTTGTGTCATAGATTTAGAACATAGAACATAGAACATACAGATCAATGTTGATCAGCATAAGGCTATCATACTCGAAGTTGGCAAGTTTACATGAAACCATGAAGGGCTGAAACTGCGAAGAGCGTTTTTTAGCCACGAATTGGACGAAGCGCACGGATGATGATTATGCTAGCCACAAATAAGCACCGATTGCTATGATTAGCTTAATTTTGCTAGACCTAATGTGGTAATTGGATTCTCGCTATTTTGCCTGACCCCTAGCCCCTGAATCCTGATCCCTCGAATACTCTGCGTCGCTGGGTTAACAAATGAGGATCGAGCTATCGCAAGCCCGATCCATATGTTCTATGCTCCTTAATTGGTAACCGTTGGCACAGGACCGCTTGGTGGGCCGAGCACACTTGAGGCAACCCAACCACGACCAGTCCCATCGGGCAACTGAATTTCATACCAGTCGCCAGATTGACCAAGCACTTGCACATTATCGCCAGCCTTCAACTGGGCGATTGGGTCATTGTTGGTGTTTGGCGCTGGCCGAACATTGGCGGTTGGGGCAACCACAGTGGCAGTTGCCGGAGCCAAGGTTGGGGTCGCCGCAGGATCAAGCGTGGGCGTTTCCTCAACCAAATCCTCTTCAGGATCGTCTTCGCTGCTGAGATCTTCGCTGACTGGGGTTGCGGTTGGCAAAATTGGCGTGACGGCAGTGCCCCAAACTGCATGATTTGACTCGTTGATGGCACCGCGCACGGTGGTAATTCGATCATTTGCCCAAAATAAGGCAAAGAAGGCTACTGCAACCAACAAGGCAATTCGGATTGGGTCGGAAAGTCGCAGGATTGTGCTCGTCCGTTGCATTTCGCGCAACGTTGCGGCGGCACTAGCAGCCACAGGCTCACCCCAACTGGTACGGCTGCGATCGTCGCGGGCAGTGCGGCGTAAGGCCAACAAGGCTCGACCATCGCCAACTTTGCCCAACGCTCGTACCGCAGCCCAGCGCACATTGCTGTTGGGGTGATTTAAGGCTTGGCTCAAGGGACGACTTGCGCGGCCATCGCCAATTTGGCCGAGGGCTTCAGCAGCTCGATACGCCCGCAACCATGGATAGCGTGGATCAAGCGCATCGATCAGCAATGGCACAGCCTGCGCACCTAAACGAATCAGATCATCCTCAGCCCGTTCATGATTGGGATCGTTGGTGTTATCTAAAGCTACGACCAATTGACGTAATTGGGCATCGGCAACCTGTGGTGGGGCTGCTTCGGGCCGCGCCTGTGATGGTTGGGGTTGGCGTGGCTGTGCTGGTGGTAATTGATCAGTCATATCATCTAATCTCGAATAAGCATATTAATAATAAGGATGTGGTTGCAATTGCTCAAGGCACTCACAACCTTGGCATTGTACCAGAGAAAGCAACATCAAATATCTACAGCAGGTTCGTGACCAGCAAATCTCGACTGATTAGCCAAGGTTGGCAATTGAATCAAATGGGCTATCCAAAGCGAATATGGTACAATTGATCTACATGCAGCTCGTTGTGGTGTTCGCAAACGGCTGTTTTTTTTAGGGCAAACACGAGAGTCTATGCTGCTAGAATTATTTATTGCCGATTTCGCAATTATTGACCAAGTACGCCTGCACTTTACCCCTGCCTTTAATGTGCTGACGGGTGAAACCGGAGCCGGTAAGTCAATTATGATTGATGCACTCGGCATGTTACGGGGCGAACGAAGCGATCCCAGTTTTGTGCGAGCTGGAAGCAATCAAGCCCGGGTTGAAGGCATCTTCACACTGGCTGATCGCCCTGATATTCTACCTATTTTAGCCGAATATGGCCTTGATGGTGCTGACGATGATCAGATTATTCTGACCCGTGAAATTCATGGAGCCAGCGGGCGTAGCGTTGCCCGGATTAATGGCCGCGCCGTGAGTAGTGCCGTGCTGCGCGATATTGGTGGGCGCTTAGTCGATATTCACGGCCAAAACGATAGCCAAACTTTGTTCAATGTGCGCATGCACGCTGAGTTGCTCGATCGCTATGCTGGAGTTGTTGCTGATCGCGAACAGCTTAGTCAACTGGTGATCGCAATTGAAGCAGTGCGCAGCCAAATTAGCACCTTACGTAACGCCGAAGCGCGTCGCCTTGAACGGATCGAAGAATTGACCTTTTTGGTTGAGGAATTGACCAACGCCAAGTTGATCGCTGGCGAAGAGGCCACTTTAACTAACGAACGCGGCTTATTACAAAATAGTGCTAAAATCACGGGCACGGTTGATACGATCTATCGTTTGTTGCGAACTGGCACACCAGCCAGCGAACGGCGTTCAGCCACCCGCTCAATCGTCGATAGCCTTGATGATGTCGCCAATCTGTTGAGCGAATTGCTGCGGTTAGACCCAAGTTTGGCTGGATTGAACGAGCAAATCCTTGAAGTGCGCTATCGGCTTGACGATGTGATTGAAGGCGTTCGGGTTTATCGCGATCGGCTGGAGTTTGAGCCAGGCCGCCTCGAAGTGATCGAAGATCGTTTGGCTGAGTTGCGCGATTTGGCTAAAAAATATCGCGCTGCTGATGCTGCCGAATTGCTCGAACGCTTGACCAGTGCCAGCGACGAACTCGAAACCTTGCACTACAGCGCTGAACATATTGCCGAATTGGTGCAACAAGAACAGCAATTGCTGGCAAGCATTGGACTGGCCGCTGCTGAACTGAGCCGCCGCCGTCGCCAAGCAGGCGATGAATTGGCTGAGCGGATTGCCGCTGCTATGAGCGATTTGGCCATGCCGCATGTTAAATTTCATGTTCAATTATCACAGCGCAGCGATCCACAAGGCGTATTAATTGATGATCAATATCTCGCCTTTGATCGCACGGGGATTGATCAGATTGAGTTTTTACTCAGCCCCAATCCTGGTGAGCCGCTCAAACCATTGGCTAAAATCGCCTCTGGTGGTGAATCGGCACGCTTGCTCTTGGCGATGAAATCGATTCTTTCAGCAGTTGATAGTGTGCCAACCTTGGTTTTTGATGAAGTTGATGTGGGAGTTGGGGGACGGGCTGGCCATGTGGTCGGCGAAAAATTATGGGGCATTAGCGATGCCCATCAAGTATTGTGTATTACCCACTTGCCTCAAGTTGCTGCTTTTGGTGATTGCCATTTTGCGATTGCCAAACAAGTTATCAACCAACGCACCCAAACCTTTGTGCAACCACTCAGCGAACAAGAACGCATCGAAGAACTAGCGGCGATGCTTGATGGAACACCTGTGAGCGAAGCCAGCCGTCGCTCGGCCAGCGCCATGCTCGAACGGGCTGCCAACTACAAACTGGCAACCAGCAACCCATAACTTGAAATTCAGATACCCATGCCTTTGAAGGAGTCTGCCTTGGATTCACGCGAGACAACGATCAGCCTATGGTCGCGGCGGGTGATGGAAGCCTGCTGGCTATTGGCTTTAGCAATGATCCCGGTCTATTTTAGTTTGCTCAGTGACCGCCACTTTGAGCCAGATAAAGCGGTGGCCTTGCGCTCAATCGTGATGATCCTTGGCGGTGCGTGGATTATCAATTGGCTTGAACGCGGCCAAGTTTTTCGTTCGTGGCCGCGTTGGCGCGATTGGTGGCGCTCGCCGTTGGTTGCTCCGGCTATCGTTTATGTTGGGGTCTTTTTCTTTACCACGCTCACCTCGGTATTGGTGTTTACCAGCTTTTTTGGGGGCTATAATCGACTTCAAGGCTTTTACACCAATTTCTCGTATGTCGTTGTCTTTGGGGCGATGTTGGCTCATGTGCGCCGCCGCGAGCAACTTGAGCGGATCATTACCGTGATTATTGCCACGACCTTGCCAACCTTGGGCTATGGTTGGGTGCAATATCAGCGTAGCGACCCCTTGCCATGGGCTGGCGATACCGCAGCACGGGTGGCCTCAAGCATGGGCAACTCGATTTTCGTGGCTGCTTATTTGATTTTAACCCTGCCCTTTATGTTGTATCGCTTAATTACTAGTTTGATGGCGACCAAACGGGCTGATGGTGATGGCTCAAACTCAGTTGGTTTAGATGCTGCTTGGTTTGTCACCTTGGGCTTGATTCCGCTTGGTCAATTAAGCCTTTTGTATGCCACACTCAAGTTGGGAGCATTACTACAAGCACCCTTGCTGGGTATCGGCCATTGGTGGATTTTCCCAATGTCGGTGATTGTTGCTGGTAGTACGTTGCCATTAATTTCGTGGGTAACTAGCACGCGTAGCCGCACCGATTGGCGCTTATATCTGCCTGGTGGCTTGATTTTGCTGTATATGCTGAGTTTGGTGTTGGGTGGTTATTTAACTGCCGATCAATGCCAAGGTCAAATCAACCAAACCTGCTATAACCTTGATATGGCAACCGCTGAGCGTGCTAGCGACTTCCGTACATGGTTCTTGTTGGCGATGGCGGCCTATTTTGGCTTCTATGGCTTGGTGGTAGCCTTGCCACGCCGCAGCGAAGCTGTTGCTCATGCAATTGTGCAATGGTTCAGTGCAGCAATCTATGCTGGACTAAGCCTCTTCACTGTGGTAATTATCTTCTTTACCCAAAGCCGTGGCCCGCAAATCGGCATGTTCGTCAGCATCTTCGTCTTCTTCACCCTCTTTTTATTGCAAGGCCTCCGTAGCACCAACTTCAAACGAATTTTTGGCGCGGCGCTGAGTGCATGGGTTGTACTTTCGCTGGCTGGAGCCGCCTTCTTAGTTGTGCTCAACACTGATCCAAGCAGTTTTAGTGGGCTACGCCAAAGTAACCGTTATATCAATCGTTTGGGCAACTTGCTTGAAACTGAGGGCGGGACTGGTTTGGTGCGGGTGTTGATTTGGCGCGGCGATGAGCATACCCAAGGCGCAGTTGGTTTGGCCTTGAGCGATCCGTTGCGCACGGTAATTGGGTGGGGGCCAGAATCGATGTTTGTGGCCTACAACCCATTTTACCCACCGCGTTTGGCTAATTATGAATCGCGCGGGGCTTCGCCTGACCGTTCGCACCAAGCCTTGTTGGACGAATTGGTCACCAAAGGCGCGATTGGCTTGTTTAGCCATTTGTTCTTATTTGGCTCATTCTTAATTATTATGCTGCGGCTGCTACGCATTCCACGGCTGATCAATTTAGGCCTAACCACGCTCTTTATGCTGGGAATTGGCATCTTCTTCGCAGTGTTTTTGAAGAGCCTCGCACTTGGCTTGATCGCTGGCGGCGTGGGCTTGTTGGTAGTTGGCCTCGCCACATGGTTGGGCTATGCCAAGCCGCTCGAAGCATCGCTGAGCTTTACGTGGCAATTACTGATTATTACGGTGCTTTCGGCAGTTGCGGCCAATTTTGTCGAAAACCTGTTTGGGATTCCAATTGTTTCGTCGTTGCTCTATACCTGGGTGATTATGGCGGTTGGCGTACTTGCTGGGGCACACGCTGGAGCCTATCAACTTGGCACAAAGCCAGCGGTTGTGGCTGCACCAGTCGCTGAAGAAGCCGCCGAATCAACCCCAGCCAAAGCTGGCACCAAACGCCAAGCTGCCCAAAATGCTCGCCGTAACCCTGCTGGCCGTGGTGGCCGCACCAGCAGCGGCGTAACTGGCGCGGCTCCTGCACGGATTTTGTATGCAGTCGTTGTGCCAATTGTCTTGCTGTTGGTTTGGTTTCTCAACCTCGATAATATTTTTGCTGATATGCGCTATTTGCAAGGCAAACAATTTATCGACCAAGGCCAAGGCCTTGATCAACATCTTTTGGGCTTTGCTGCGATTCAGGATGCGGTCGAACATGCACCCAACGAAGATTTGTATTTCTTGATGTATGGGCGAGCCTTGATGACTTTGGCCACCGATTTGAGCATTGAGCAAAACAAGTTGGTCAGCGAAAATCAAAATGCAGCGATCGCCCAAGTGCTGAATAGCCGTCCACGGCCTGATGCTGAGCTAGCCGATTTGCCCGACGCTGAATATAGCGTGGCTGGGTTGCAAACCGTTGCCCGCGATTTCTTGACCAAGTTTGGGCCATTGCAAGTGTTGGATTACGCACGCTTGGCCTTGGAAGAAGCCCAGCGGCTCAATCCCCAGAACAAAGATCATCCGGCTAATTTAGGCCGCTTGCATTCATCGTGGTTCCGCAACACCGAGCAAAGCGACTCTGAAGGCGCACGGATGCACCTTGATGCAGCGATTGAGGCCTACAAACAAGCGCACACGGTCGCGCCCCAGGATGTTGAATTGACTGGTCAATGGGCCATGTTGTATTTGTATCGCCAAGAATACGATACAGCGATTGCCGAATTAACCAAAGCGACCACACTTGATCCATTATGGTCGCTCAATTTCATTCGCTTGGGCGAGGCCTACCGCCGCAAGGGCGATTTGCCCAATGCAGCTTTAGCCTTTGCCAATGCCTTGGCGCTTGATCCACGAGCGCTCAGCAGCAGTGGCTTGGTTGACGTAGCTGAATTGCCAGCTGAACGCACTGCACGGGTACAAGCAACCTTTGCCTCGATGCAAAGCGATCCTGTGGTGTTTGATAGCTTCTTGACAGGCTTCGAGCGAGCGATTGCCAGCAAACCAGGTGATATGTCGTATCGCCAGATTTATACCCAAGTGCTGAGCGATAGCCAACGCTATGATGCTGGCTTGACCCAAGCCCAACTAGCCTTGGCTGAAATGGACAAAATGGGTGCAGTTGATCCGACGTTCAACACCACCTATGCTGATACCCGAACGGCCTTTGAAAAGCTGGTCAGCTTTTTTCAGAGCCAACTTGGCCAAAGTAAACCATAATTAAGTGCCCTCACCCCCTAGCCCCCTCGCCCGCCTAGCGAGCGAGGGGGAATCAGCCCACCATGACGGTTGGAACTCCCCTCGCCCGCCTCTGTGGGAGAGGGGTCGGGGGTGAGGGCACTTAGTCCATCCTTAATTTTCATCAAGAGAATCCTTATGAGTGTTTCGCTAGCCCAAATCTTTCTAATCTTTCTTTCGGCGCTAACCATGTCGATTGTCAGCACGCCCTTAGTTCGCCGTTTGGCGATCGCGGTTGGGATTATTGATCAACCAAATGCCCGCAAAGTGCATACTAACCCTGTGCCGTTGCTGGGTGGCTTGGCAATTTATGGCGGGGTCGTGGTTACGCTGCTGATTTGGGATGACCAATTTATTCTGCGTGAATTGGCGGCGATTTTGGGCGGCGCGACGATTGTGGTTGTGTGTGGCATGCTCGACGATAAATGGGGCTTATCGGCCTCATTGAAATTGTTAGGCCAAATTATCGCCTGCTTTGTGCTGATTTACGCTGGCATTCAGGTGCAATTATTTGCCTCGCCATGGCTCAACGCCCTAATCACGATTGCTTGGGTGGCGGGTATCTCGAATGCGATTAATTTCTTGGATAACATGGATGGCTTGTCGGCTGGTTTGACTGCGGTTGCCTCAGCCTTCTTTTTGCAACTAGCCGTTTTGAATGGTCAGTTTTTGGTTGCGGCCTTGTCGGCAGCAACAATGGGTGCGTGTATCGGCTTTTTACGCCATAACTTTGTGCCTACCAAAATCTTTATGGGCGACACTGGCAGCCTGTTTTTAGGCTTTATTTTGGCGGTGCTCGGCATCAAACTGCGCTTTCCGAGCAATAGCATCATCGTCACATGGATGATTCCGATTGTGGTCTTGGGCGTGCCAATTTTTGATACATCGATGGTGATCGTGGCCCGTTTGCGGCGGCGCGTCAATCCCTTCAATACCCCAGGCAAAGACCACATTTCGCATCGATTTGTGGCGCTGGGTTCGTCGCGGCGCGAAGCAGTCTTGATTTGCTATATGCTAGGCGTTGGCTGTGGCATTACCGCGACCATGTTGAGCAAAGCCGATGTACAAGAAGCCTATGCCTTGGCGGCGTTGTTGATTGGGATTGCAGCAGTTGGAATTTGGCTGTTTGAACGCTATGCGCGGTATAACCCGCCGAAGTGAACTCGCATGACAAAGCCCATGGTTTCTGCTCCCGCAGCGGTAACCATGGGCTTTTTAAGTTAAGCAGCGACCTTATGCGATTCCCAAGGCAACTCAAGAGCTAAACGGGGGGCGGTGATTAAAGCAGGCTTGAGCAACAGCTTAGGACCATAAGCCATCCAAACACTTTCATCTGCGACGCAGCGATACGAGCCATCATCAACAAGTTCCAATCGAGCACCGCAATCGGGGCAGCGGCGTTCTTCGAGCGAACGATTTTCCATGACGGGCCTCCTTGTGTGGGTGGTGTGTCCGGAAGTGGCGGAATTAAAAAATCCCACCCCCGGTTAGAGGAGTAGGCGATCATTGCCCTGTCGTATGGCCACGCTGCCATGTGTTACGCTGTAGTATACATGGTTTTGGTAAATTGACAATCGGGCTGTAGCCCTAGAATGGCCCACACTGAAGATGGTACTTGTTCTAGTTTAGGAGCACGTTGGGATGTATTGTTTACACTGTCGGCAACGTTTGGAGCTGCGTTTACGTGGTGGCCGCGAGCGCTTGACCTGCCCTGAATGTGGTTGGGTGCATTTTACCAGTGCTCCGGCTGGAGTGGCCGCCGTTATTCAAAATGATTTTGGTGAAGTGCTGTTGGTTCGCCGAGCTGGCTCATTTCGGGCAGGTTTATGGTGTTTGCCTTGTGGTTACCTTGAGCATGATGAAGAAATGCGTCAAGGCTTAGCCCGTGAGGTGCTTGAAGAAACTGGTTTGCAAGCCGAGATTGGCGAAGTGATCGCTGTTCATTCCAATCTTGATCGCGAGCCGCCCTACCCGCTTGGTGTTTGGCTACGGGCAACGGTCAGCGGCGGTAATTTGCAAGCAGGTGGCGATGCTGATTTGGCCCAATTTTTCGCACTCGATCAACTACCACCACTGGCTTTCAACCACGATGCCTTGGTTTTAGCCCAACTCCAACACCCCGCTGATGCCAGTGTGGCTACGTTAACCCAAGAGATGCATAGCTTTGTGCGCTCCAAGGGTTGGTACGAGGCCAATTCAAAACGCCCACAAACTCCGCGTAATTTAGCAATTTCGTTGACGCTTGAAGCGGCTGAAGTGCTTGAACACCTGCAATGGCGTGAAGAAATTGTCGATCAAACTGAATGGCAGGGCGAGTTGGCCGATGTATTGCTCTATTTGGTGCAATTAGCTGATACCACCAACGTCAATTTGGTTGAAGCAGTGCGAGCCAAATTACGCAAAAACGCCAGCCGCGTGTGGGATCAGCCATCTCAATAAGTGGCTAAAATGAGAGAATTAAAACTATTTAATGTCGTTGATTGACAGCCAGCCGCAGTATCCGCTATAGTTAAACAGAACTTGTGTTCTATATCAAATGCAAGTTTTGGATGAAGGAGGTATTGCGAATGAGTCAACAACCTGATCAACAGCAGCAGAATCGGCCATTGCGGCTGATGTTTATGCTAACAATGGTGATTATGTGTATCACTGTGACAGTTTTGGTTGTGCTTGGGCGCGATGTAGCCCAATTGGTTAGCGTTGTGGCAGCATTTGCCGCACTGGGCGCATTGCTCTGGCCAAAACATTAACCAAGCCTTGCTGTGAGGGTTGTACCTTGCAGCAAGGCTTGTTGGCGCTCAATTGCACCAATAGTCCTCAATTTGCAATACCTTCAATTGGTTCGTGGCCGATTAATTCACCCTTGGCAGCTACTAGGCGATTGCGTATACTCAAGAGTAGATTTCGCCAAAAGCAACTTGCCTCAAGAAAGGGTTTCCGCATGAAGCCACGATTTTTTGCGTTTGGCAGCCAACAACTGCATAGCGATGCACCGCAGCATCACTCATTAACCCGCCGCATGATCGGCTGGATCGGCCTGTTTGTAGTTTGTTTGTTGCTGATTCTTTATAGTTTTAGCCAACTCGATCATATTCCGCTGAGCACGCTCACCCGTGATCCTGCCGATATTACGGGCATGCCGTTCTATTTTGGCATCCTCTCGACCTTGGGGGTAATGCTGTGGTCGGCTACGACTGGGATTTGTGGGGTTGGTTGGTTGTTGCTGGAACCCAGCCATCAACAGCGACGCTTTTTAGGGGCATCAGCACTCTTATCGTTGCTTTTGGCGCTTGATGATGCCATTTTGCTACACGAACGGGTTTTTCCGAAGCATCTGCATATTCCCGAAAATCTGGTGTTGGCGGGCTATTTAGGCTTGGGGATGGCCTATCTTTTTTATTTTTTGCCACGAATGTTAAGCACAGATTATGGATTGTTTATGTTTGCAGTTGGCTTTATGGCTTTATCGATGATTTTCGATGTAATTATGCCATTTCATGAGTTAGCCACCTTTACTGAAGATAGCCTCAAATTTGTTGGGATTGTCTTTTGGCTTAGCTATTTTGGGCGAACTGTTCAAACTATTTTAGCTCAAGCCAAACTCCAACGTTTAGCTTAAATCACCCATTCTGCGAAAAGCGCCGTCATGCTGATTAACGGCGCTTTTGGCTGCCTGCCAATTTTGCAAGGAACTGATTATAATAAGCTAGCATTAATTAAAACGACGCAGCGTGGTAGTTTGTTCGCTGTGTCGCTGCCAGATGGGGATCAGCATGTCAAACGAAGCGCAATCTCAATCCCGCATTGTTGAAGGATTAACTGGGCGTTTACCATTTTTGATTGGTGGATTAGTTGGTTTTTTTAGCTTGGTCTTATTGATGCGGATTCGGTATATATTCCATGCGAGTGCTCAGCAACTGGATTTTGAAGGGGTTCAGGCTTGGTTAATTATTGATGCAATTATTGTGCTGATTATCGCACCATTAGGCCACACACTAAGCCATAGCTTGGGCTTAATCGTGCAACAACAACCATGGCAACTTCAGCGCCGTTTAATCTATCCACGCGTTCGCCCCAGCCAAGCGCTTACTCGTCGCCAGGTTATTGGCTATTTATTAGCACCTTTAGCCTTGAATGGCTTGTTGCTGTTTGGTTTGCTAATTGAGCCACTTTCGGCCTACTTGGCCTTGTGGGGGGCGGTCAATCTTGGGTTAACCACCAACGATCTTTGGAAAGTTTTGGGCGTTTGGCGCTTTCCTCAGTCAAGTTCTTTTCGCATTCATGTCAATCATCTTGAGCGAACGGAGGTAGGGCGTGGCTAAAATTTGGTTTGTTGCTCGGCGCGATCTGCTCTATCACCTGCGCAAAAAAGACTTTTATTGGTCAACCTTGGGTGTGCCCTTGCTAATTGGCGCGATTTATCTGTTTGCCCAAGTGTTTGGCGGCGATCCGTCGGGCCAAACCACCGCCAATCTGTTTATCCCAAGCAGCACCCGCGATCATAGTATTGGTGTGGTTGACCAAGCAGCGGTGCTCAAACAACATTTCGAGGTTGTTTCGCCAACAACAGTGCTGCAATTTGATAATCGAGCCGTCGCTGAGGAGGCTTTGCGCCAATCAACGATTGAAACCCTGTTTATCATTCCAGCAGATTATCATCAATCGGGGGTTGTAACCCGCACCACTCGGACGGCCAGCATTTTCGATCAGGCAGATACGAATGCCTTGCGCACATTGTTGGCGGTGAATCAACTACGTTCACCACATATCGATTTTGTACCACTATTATTTGAACCAATTAGCCTGAGCAAAGCTGAGGCAATTGGCCAAAATGTGCGGGTTGCTGGCAATTTAAATCAAAATTTTGCAGGCTCAATGGTGCCAATTGGCTTTGCAATGGCGATCTATATCTCAATTTTTATGGGCGCAAGTTTGTTGATGCAGGGAATTTTAGAGGAGAAAGAAAATCGCACGCTCGAAGTGTTGCTGACCTCGATCTCACCACGCCAATTGCTGACGGGCAAAATGCTTGGTTTAGGCATTGTGGCCTTTATTCAATTGGGATTTTGGGCAATTCTCGCGCTTGGGGTTTTGCGCGGCCAAGCCATTCGCAATGCGCTCAATCAAGTGCAAATTGACCCAATGACTTGGCTGCTGTTGGGAATCTTTTTTCTGTTGGGCTACCTTTTTTATGCTAGCTTAACTGCGGGCATCGGGGCAATTAGTCCATCAATGCGCGAATTATCGCAATTAATTATTCTGGTGAGTGTGCCAGCGATGATTCCGCTGATGTTTATTACCTCGTTGCTGAGCAAACCCAACGGCGCTTTAGCTCTCACCCTGAGCGTTATCCCTTTTACCGCCCCATCAACGATGATGCTTCGTTCAGTGATGACGGTTGTCCCACCTTGGCAAATAGGATTAAGTATTGGTTTGCTAGCGTTAGCCGTCGTGGCAACCCTCAGTTTAACTGCCCGTTTATTTCGTGCCACTATTTTGTTACGCGGCAGTAAATTTTCGGTACGCGGGTTATGGCAGGCGTTGCGCTAGCCCACGGAGGAATTATGGAATCGATTGTACATATTGTTTTAGCGCTGCTGCGGCGTGAAAATCAGGTGTTATTGGTGCGTCAACAGGGCCAAAATGGCAGTTATTGGGGCATTCCTGGGGGCAAAGTTGAGCTTGGCGAACATTGGCTCGAAGCCTTTGCACGTGAGGTGCGCGAGGAAACTGGCTTGGTTGCGGCTGCTAGCACCTTGGCCTATATGTCACAAGTCTATTTGGTCGGCAAAGAGCAAACTGTGGTTTTTTGTGCCTTTGAAGGTACAACCGAAGGCGAAATCGCGATCAACGACCCCGATAATGAGATCGAAGAGTGTGCTTGGTTTGATCTGCACGATATTCCCAAGATGGTGCAATCGCTGCGCTGGCCCAGCACCCGCCTGCCCTTGCTTGATTATTTAGCAGGCAACGTCGAAGCGGGGCGGGTTTGGGCTTTTCGCTCTAATGAAGATAATAGCGAACAATATTTACTGCAAGCGATCTAATTGGTTTATGCCCGCATTCCCAACCTTTTCACTTACAAAGATAGGTTTTTAACAACGATAGGGTTGGATTCATTGTTGATTTCATGCCCTCACCCCTGCCCCCTCTCCCACTGCGGCGAGCGATGGGAGTTCCAACCGTCATGATGGGAAGGGGGTGAAGGCATGCACTTCAGCTAGCCCCGCAATAATGATTGGCCACCATCGATCCAAATTTCGGTGCCTGTGATATGGCTGGCCGCTTCGGAAGCCAAAAAACCAACCAATTGGGCAACTTGTTCAGCTGTACCAGGTTGACCGTGGGTTAAAGGAATATCGCCCTCAGGAAATTCGGCGGGCACGGCCACCGTTTCAATTGCCCGTTTTTCGGTACTGGCTTCGATGCTGGTTTCAATCGCTCCGGGGCAAATCACATTGACCCGAATGTTAAATTGACCCAACTCCAAGGCCAGCATTTTGGCCATAGCCACTTGGCCTGCCTTAGTGGTTGAATAGGCAGTTGCCCCAGCATTGCTAAAAGTACGAGTGCCATTGATCGATGAGGTAATGATAATTGCGCCACCCTGTTTTTTGAGGGCTGGTACAGTTTTTTGCAAGGTCAAAAAAGTGCCAGTTAAATTGATGTTTAATGTATTTTGCCATTCTTCGAGGGTCAATTGCTCAATCGGTGCCCAAACCCCGTTAATCCCAGCATTGGCAAAAACACAATTAAGCTTACCCCATGTCTTAAGTGTTTGATCGACTGCTTGTTGCATTTCGTCAGGCTGAGTAATATCGGCAATTAACGCCAAAGCTTTACCCCCAGCCCGTTTAATTGTATCGACGGTTTGGCTAAGTTCATCCTCGGTGCGGCCAAGCGCAGCGATTTTTGCGCCATTGGCTGCCAAATACAAGGCTGCGGCTTTACCAATACCTGAACCAGCCCCCGTTATTAATGCCACTGTATTGCTTAAATCCATGATAATGCTCCTTCCTTCAGTTCACAATCCTTGGATTCAGCCAATGCAAGTTGTGTGCACCCAATCAGTCTTGGGGCTGATGCTTACTCAGTCATGCGATGGGCTAGCTTTGGGGCCAAGCGGCTTAAACTGAGCCTGTACTCACATCCATGCCAACGAGGAGACCACGGTGTCAGTTATTGATGTTCGTAATTTGGGCAAAACCTACCGCACAATTGAAAAAGAAGGTGGGGTCAAAGGGGCAGTCAAGGCGCTCTTTCGGCCTCAATATCGCGAAAAAGTAGCAGTTCACGATTTAAATTTTCAGATCGATGCTGGCGAGATTGTGGGCTATATCGGAGTCAATGGCGCTGGCAAATCGACCACAATCAAAATGTTGACCGGGATTCTCTACCCTACGACTGGCTCAGTTTCAGTATTGGGTCACGATCCGCAGCGTGAGCGCGTGGCCAATGCTCGCAATATTGGGGTTGTGTTTGGGCAGCGCAGCCAGTTATGGTGGGATTTAGCGCTGATCGAATCGCTCAATTTGGTTGCCAATATTTATGAAGTTGAGCCAAGCCGCTACAAGCAATTGCTCAGCCATTTCAGTGAAGTTTTAGAGCTTGATGAAATTTTGAAAACACCGATTCGCTCGATGTCACTCGGCCAGAAAATGCGGGCCGAACTAGCGGCAGCCTTCATTCACGAACCCAAAATTGTATACCTTGATGAGCCGACGATCGGGCTTGATGTCATGGTTAAACAGCGGATTCGCGAATTTATTAAAGATTACAACCAAACTCATAATACCACAGTGATGCTTACAACCCACGATTTAGGCGATATTGAGCAGCTTTGTTCGCGGGTGATCATCATTGATGCAGGCAGCAAAGTCTACGATGGGCCGTTGCATGCAATCAAGCAACAATTTGGCAAATATCGCACAATTACGTTTGAAACCAACCAACCAATAACCAATGTGCAATTACCACCAGCCTGTGAGCAATTAAGTTTGAGCGAATATAGCCTTGAATTGAAGTTTGATCGCACCCAATTAAGTGCCAGCCAAGTAGCCACAGCCTTGATGCAACAGCTTGATGTGGCCGATTTTACGCTCAACGAGCCTGATCTTGAGAGCATCATCAAGCATTTATACCAAAATCCCACGGCCTATAACGAGGTGGCGGTTAATGAATAAACTTGCTTACCGTTTGCGCACCTATCGCAGTGTGGTTGGCATGAATATTAAAGAAATGCTAGCCTATAATTTATGGTTTTGGTCGCAACTTGGAGCGCATCTCTTCCTCACAATTGTGTATGTTTCGTTTTGGAAGGCGCTGTATAGCGAACGTGAAACAATTGCTGGCTTAACTATGCAACAAACCCTCACGTATATCATCTTGGCCCGTATGATTGCGCCATTGGTGCAATGGGGCTATACCCAAGAATTTGGCTATTGGATTCGTGAAGGCACCATTTCTAGCGAATTATTGCGACCAGTTGATTTTCAAGAACGAATTTTTGTTGGGCATCTTACCAGAACATTTATTGCATTGGCCCAACAACTTTTAGTAACTGGGAGTTTTGCAGTTTTAGTGTTTGATATTCGTTTACCAACTGATCCATTAATTTGGCTAAGCTTCTTAATTTCGTTGTTACTTGGTTGTAGTATTTTGTTTTGCTTCGATTGGATCTTTGGTTGTGTCGCTTTTTATTCAACTGAAGTTTGGGGTTTACAAGTGGTTCGAGGCTCAATTTTAATGCTATTTAGTGGCGTGCTTTTGCCATTAACCATGCTACCTTCATCCTTACAAACAGTTGCCCAATGGATGCCCTTTGCCCAAAGTGTTTCGATTCCTGTATCGTTATTGAGCGGGATCACGCCATTGGATCAGCTTGGATCAATTTGGTTGCAACAATTGGCTTGGTTAGCGGCAATGTTAATGCTTTCACGCTTGATGTTTCAATTCAGTGTGCGCAAAATCACGGTACAAGGTGGCTAATAATGCGACGTTATAGCAAACTCTATTGGTATTTCGTCATTCAACGTTTCAAGATTTTGATGGAATATCGGCTGAATTTTTTTATTGGTTCGATTTCAACTATACTGTTTCAAGCTGCGAGCATTGTGGCATTGTGGGCAGTCTTGCGCCAAGTTCCGAGTATTCAAGGCTGGACACTTGAACAAATTCTATTAATTTACGGCTTACTAACCTTATCCAAAGGCATTAATCATATTTTTGCCGATAATCTTTGGGTGATTGGGCGCGATTATATTCGGCCAGGTCAATTTGATCGTTTCTTAGTGCGCCCAATTAATCCATTATTCCATCTATTAGCTGATCGAATTTGTCATGATGCGATTGGTGATTTTATTGTCGGTTTTAGCTTAGTTGGTTATGCAATGGTCAAGTTGCAATTACCAATAACTTTGGCAAGCATTGGTTTTATTATATTAATGGTCATTAGTGGTGGCATTATTTTTATTGCTCTGAATTTAATCACTGCGGCAACCGCTTTTTGGATTATGGATTCAATTCCGGTGACCAATCTGGTGTTCAGCACCAATGAATTTGCGCAATATCCGCTAACCTTTTATCATCGATCGGTCGGTATTTTATTGACATGGTTGCTACCATATGGCTTTGCCTCGTATTATCCAGCTAGCTATTTGCTAGGCCACTCGATTGGCTGGATGGCATGGCTGGCTCCGTTGGTGGCATTAGTCTGTATAACAATCGCCTATCGCTTTTGGGTGTTTGGCCTCAAACATTATGGCAGCACTGGCTCGTGAGGATTGCTCTACGGGTTTCTACCCTGAATAGCTAAAATAAATGCCCCACCTTGGCAGCACCAAGGTGGGGCGAATGTTTAAATATCTACTTGGTAATCATTGGTAGATAGATATTTGAGCCACGGCATTGGTTATTTTCAGCCATGAAGCTGATGTCATCAATGCTAAAGCGCACAATATTAGCAGTCGAATTGCTGACCGAATCAATCCGCAAAACATGCTCACCTGCACTCAAATCGGTCAATGGAATCGTGACCTTGGCATAGCCATTGTCATATTCGGTGTTGGCATCGCTAGCTCGGAAAATTTCCTCACCATCAAGGCTGAATTTGACGTAATCTTGGGTTCCACGCCCGTTGTGAGCGTAAATCGAGAGGTAGAACTCAAGCGTCGCATCGCCAGCGGTTGTGGTGAAGGTTTGTTGGGCATAAGCTGTTTCAGTTGTGCCTGCACGTGCGCCAAACCGCAACCAACTTGTACCAGTACGGGGCGTACCAGCACAACTTGAGGTGTAGCACAATGGTGGCGAAACATCACTAAATGAATTTGAGAAGGCTTGCCAATTCAGGCCACGCTCAAAACCACCATCGACAATGCTTTGGCCGGCTGGCTCAACCTCGATATTAAATACTTGGCTGGCCGTTAGGTTGCCGCTATCACGCACGGTTACGGTGATCGGGTATGTGCCAACTGCGTTGCTACAAGCACAATTGACATTAGCCTTCAAAATCCCAGCTTGGTTGCTGATGCTTACGTTTAAGCCAACTGGTGCACCAGCAGTGCTAACAGTCAACGCACCCGCCAAATCAAGATCGTCCGAGGCCGTGCCGATCGTGGCGCTGGTTGGCTTGCCTTGTTGTACCAACACATCGCTGGTGAGGAACAGACTTGGTGCAGCTGGGGTAGTTGGGCCATTACAGCTGTAAATCGCAAAATCGTCAATTGACCAAGTGGCTGAGCGATTTGGCGTTGGGGTATCGCCAAGCGCGACCTTGAAGCGAAAGCGGATTGATTGCCCAGCTAAACTTGCTAAGTTCAAGCGGCTGGCGTTGTAGCCATTGCTATTGCCAACATACGCTTGTTCGCCCCCAAACGCGCCATCTTCGGCGATATTGGTTGGGCCGTTGAAGCTAAACAAACCAGCAGCTGACTGCCATGTACTACCATTGTTGGTGCTATATTCCACGACACCTGCATCGATTGGCGCATAGAAATCATAGGCATGGCGGAAGTAGGCAAAGCCATTGGCAGGAACCGTGACACTCGCATTTTGGGTAAAGGCCGATTCTTCAACTGCTTGATTCCACCCATACACACCGTTATAGTTGGTTGCTGAGCCACTACCGCTAGTTGCATATGCCCCAACGATTGGCGCTGGATTGGTCGTCCAAGTTTCGGCGCTGCCACTCAAGGCACTTGCCGTCCAGTTGTTATTGGGCAAAGCCTCAAAATCGTCTTGGAAGGCATTAACTTGGGTTTGACCAGGGCTACAAGCTTTCATGTCAGGGGCTGGCGCGTTGGTTGGCTGAAGATCCATTTCGGTTGCCAAAATGGTTTTATTGACTTCAACACAATCGGCGGCGGTAATCCCATGACTGCCCGTCAGGCTGGTACAAGCTTGGCGCATGGCCGAAGCAAGGTCGGCATAATCGCTGCCCGAGGTCAACGAGCTAATTTGGGTTTCGTAGAATAAATGGGCAGTTTTGGTGATGCCAATTGAAGCAATCGTTTGGCCATTGAATGTATCACCATCGGTCAAAAGATAGGCAGCTTTATTAGCGACACCGCTGTTGCTATGGACTCCACCGCTATCAAGCAAATTAGGGTCGAGCACATACAATTCGCTCAACATGCGGTCAGGCTGATCGCCTTGGGTTGGGTCTTGCATATTGCGAATCCCGCCCAAATCTTCGCCCATAATCCAGCGCGTGGTTTCATCATCGTCGGCGCTACCATTGGTTTGATCCATGAACTCGCCGAAGATATCCGACATGGCTTCGTTGATCGCGCCTGATTGGAAGTAGTAGAACAGGTTCGAGGTATATTCAGTTACCCCGTGCGACAATTCGTGGGCTACTACGTCGTCGGCAGCAGCAAAACCTTGGCCGTAGGTCATTTGGCGACCATTCCAGAAGGCGTTGCCATACGGGCAGCCCGCACCAGGTGGGCAGTGCTTGACCAGTGAGATCAAGTTCATGCCGTTGTTGTCGATACTGTTACGGCCAAAGAACAAGTTGAAGAAATCGTAGGTATCGCCCGAATAATCGTAGGCGGCATCGATATCGGCATCGCCACTAGCAGCCGAACCTTCGGTGCGTACATATTCGCTTGGTTGATCACAGTTGTTATTGGGATTATCGTCGTTATCGACAACGTTGTTATCGTTACAAACGAAGCGATTTTTGGCAAAGCCAATTTGATTGAAGCTTAAACTTACGTCGCCCGATTGAGCATTCACAAATACATATTCGCGAATCGGTTCGCTGCCGGTTGATTCAACCGTCACAAACCAAACCAAGCTGCTCTTTTGCAGGCCTGTGCCGCCCAACAAAGCTGGGTTATAAATTGCCAATTCGCTTTTGCTCACGTTCAACGCTGCCAAATTGACATCGTATTTGGTGGCAACCAAGTTTTGGGCAGTGTTAATTGCCTTGGCTTGGCTAATGTTGGCGTTGGTGCTCAAATTGAGATTTGGCAGCACTTCGCCGTTGATGCTTAGCAATTCGCCAGTTTGATTGACTTGAACTTGCAATTCACCAGCAATGACTGGTACGCCTTGGTAGCGCTGTTGATAGCGCACAACCTGGCGACCATCTTGGGTGGTGCTGGTTTTGGCAATCGTGGCATCGCTGGCTTGAGCTAAGCCAAACAAATTGCCATATTCAGCCAAATAGGTGTTGGCAATGTTCAGCGTATCAGCCCGATTCAAGCCAACTGGCTGATCGAGGGTTGTGCCAGCGGCTGCGCCAATCCAGCGCACATAGCCAGTTTGGCTGTGGCGGGCAACATTGGCTCCTTGGCTGAGCAAGCGATTGATTGGTGAATTGGTGGTGGGTGTTTGGGCATTGCTCCGGCTTAACGGCAGCATGCTCACAACAATTAATGCTGCTAGCAAACGCAGCATTCGCATTGAACGCATAAATCTTTCCTTACACACTAAACGAATAACGCTCAGCATCACGCTATAAGGAAGAGTTGCCAGACCCCTCCCGATGCTACTTCATCCTCGCTCACCAGAGTTTCTCTCCGACCCGTTTTGTCAACCTCCCAAGAGCACTAGATGATCATATCTGCAATAGCGTTTGGCGATTATAGCGCATTCTGGCAAAAATGTGCATAGATCTTAAGATCGAGTTACCGCCAAAATTAGCCCATTTTTTGAGATTTAGTCGCAATTAGTTGCTGATTTGGCTAAATGTTAGAGCGATATAAGAGCTAGCGCTGCCCCGTTGCTTGCTCTATCGCGGCGTGTTACAATATTCAGCGGCGTGCGGCGAGCACGCCAATCTTATAACTTACCGAGTTAGCACTCATCGGCCAAGAGTGCTAAAGCGAGGTGAGCGATGAATCTCGAACTCAATGAGCGGCGACGACGGGTTCTTAAGGCGGTTATTCAACAATACATCGATACGGCAACGCCAGTAGCCTCGCAAGACCTTGCTAGGAGTTTGGGAGTTAGCTCAGCGACTGTCCGCAACGAAATGGCGGCGTTAGAAGATGCTGGCCTGTTGACGCATTTGCATACCTCGGCTGGGCGTTTGCCAACTGATGCTGGCTATCGCTTTTTTGTCGAAAATCTGATGGATCGGGCAGCGCTTTCAACTCAAGAACAGCGCATGATCCAACATCAGTTTTATCAAATCCGCTCCGAATTGAACCAATGGATTCATTTGGCAGCAGCGGTTTTGGCACGAACTGCCCAAACTGCGGCGGTGGTTACGCCGCCGCGAGCCTATGAGAGCCGCTTCAAACATATCGAGTTAATTTCAATCAACGATGCCTTGGTCTTGTTGGTGTTGGTGTTGCATGAAGGCTCGGTCAAGCAGCAAACCCTCCCCGCCGACCCCAATACAACCCAAGAGCAACTAAGCCGTATCGCCGGACGAATTAATGAGCTATGTCATGAAGCCTCGGCCAAGGCTATTGCCACCATCGCCCACAACCAGCCTGCCAACCAGCAGCCACTCAGCAATTTTGAAGTGCTGGTGATCGAGAGCGTGGCGCGGGCAATGCAACAATTCGAGGAGCATGTCAACGAATTAATTCATCACGATGGCCTGCTGGAGATGTTGCATCAGCCAGAGTTTGGCCAGGTGACCCGCGTGCGTGAGGTGCTTTCGATTCTCGAAGGCGGCACCATGCTTGAATCGTTGATTCCCCAAGCCTTGGCTTCGGATGGTGTGCAGGTGATCATTGGTGGTGAACATAGCCGCGATGAACTGCGCGACTATAGCGTGATTTTGTCGCGCTACGGAGTTAATGGCGATGTTGCTGGGGTGGTTGGGGTTTTAGGGCCGCGCCGTATGGCCTATCCTCGTTCAATCTCTAGCGTGCGTTATATCGCTGGGGTGATGAGCGATTTGATGGGCGATTTATACGGCGAACGCAAAATAGAACCATCAGAATAGGATTTCACCTGCTACCCTGTTTACGCGAGAAACCTAAACTCCCCTCGCCCGCCACAGTGGGAGAGGGGTTGGGGGTGAGGGAACCTAATTCTGTGATCATACAAGTTTGATCTTTACGGAGGTACGGAGTTCTCATGACGGAAGAAGTGCAAGCACAATCAACTGACGATACCAATCCTCAAGGCGAAACCGAAAGCCTGAACGAACGGATCGCCACGCTCGAACGCGAAGTTGAAGAACACAAAACCAACTGGATGCGAGCAATTGCTGATTTCAAAAATTACAAACGCCGCACCGAAAGCGAACGCGAGGAGTTGATTCGCAATGCTAGCGCTGGTTTGATGTTGAAATTGCTTCCAGTGCTCGATGACCTGCTCTTGGCGATGGGTCAAATTCCCGCTGAAATTGAAAACAATCAGTGGATTGGCGGCGTTAAACAAGTACAACGTAAATTTGAAACGGTGCTTGAAGGCGCTGGCCTGCAACCAATTCCCGCCGTTGATGAAGAATTTGATCCGAATGTTCACGAAGCAATTATGTTTGAAGAGGGCGACGAAGCCCAATCAAACAAAGTTGTGGCCGAATTACGCCGTGGCTATAAGCTTGGCGAACGGGTCTTGCGTCCAACGGTCGTCAAAGTCGGCAAGTAGGAGCAACTAGATCAAAGCATCGTTTTAAGTGGCATTGCTGCCGTGATTGGCCGTCGCTTAGCGATGCTTTGTCGCTGTCTGTGGAGCACGAGCTATATGGGTAAAGTGATCGGTATTGACCTTGGAACAACCAATTCAGTGGTTGCGGTCATGGAAGGTGGCGAGGCGGTAGTAATTCCCAACGCCGAAGGCGCTCGCACCACTCCTTCAATTGTTGCCTTGAGCAAAAACGGTGAACGCACGGTTGGCTTGGTGGCCAAGCGCCAATCGGTCACCAATCCCGAAAATACAATTTATTCGGTCAAGCGTTTTATTGGCCGTAAATTGGATCATCCCAGCGTCCAACGTGATAAAGATCTGATTCCCTACCGCATGACTAGCGCTCCCAATGGCGATGCGCGGGTCTTGATGGGTGGTCGTGATTATTCGCCGCAAGAAGTTTCGGCCATGATTTTGCAAAAACTCAAAGCCGATGCCGAAGCCTATTTGGGCGAGCCGGTTACGCAAGCGGTGATTACGGTTCCGGCCTATTTTGATGATTCGCAGCGCCAAGCAACTAAAGATGCTGGCAAAATTGCTGGCCTCGAAGTATTGCGGATTATCAACGAGCCAACCGCCAGCGCCTTGGCCTATGGCTTAGATCGCAACACAAACGAATTAATCGTCGTCTATGACCTGGGTGGTGGCACCTTCGACGTTTCAATTTTAGAGCTTGGCGATGGCGTGTTTGAGGTTCGGGCCACCAACGGCGATACCCACCTCGGCGGCGATGATTTTGATCAAAAAATTATCGACTGGCTGGCAAGCGAGTTTCAACGCGAAAATAATATCGATTTGCGTAGTGACCGCATGGCCTTGCAACGTTTGAAAGAAGCTTCGGAAAAAGCCAAACAAGAACTTTCGAGCGTGCTGCAAACCGATATTTCGCTGCCATTTATCAGTGCCGATGCCAGTGGCCCCAAACACTTGAATACTACCTTGACCCGTGCCAAACTTGAGCAATTGACCGCCGATTTGGTCGAACGCACGCTCAAACCAATCAAACTGGCGTTGCAAGATGCTGGTTTGAAGCCAGGCGAAGTTGATGAAGTGATTTTGGTTGGCGGCCAAACCCGTATGCCCGCTGTTCAGGCCGCAGTCAAAAAATTCTTTGGCAAAGAGCCACATAAGGGCGTAAACCCCGATGAAGTGGTAGCGATTGGCGCGGCAATTCAGGCTGGCGTGTTGGCTGGCGATGTGACCGATGTGTTGTTGCTTGACGTAACGCCATTAACCTTGGGCATCGAAACTTATGGCGGCGTGATGACACCGTTGATTGATCGCAACACCACGATTCCAACCAAGCGCTCGCAAATTTTCTCAACTGCTAGCGACAACCAAAATAGCGTTGAAATTCATGTGTTGCAAGGCGAACGGGCTGAAGCTCGACATAACAAATCCTTGGCGCGTTTTACCCTCGATGGCATTCCAGCTGCGCCGCGTGGTGTGCCACAAATTGAAGTTATTTTTGATATTGATGCCAATGGGATTGTTAACGTCAGCGCAACCGATAAAGCCACTAACAAAGAGCAAAAAATCACGATCACGCCTTCATCGGGTTTGAATGATGATGAAATTGCATCGATGATTCGCGATGCCGAAGATCATGCCGATAGTGATGCCCGCCGTCGTGATCAAATTGCGACTCGCAACAAAGCCGATGGCGTGATCTACGCTGCCGATCGCATGTTGCGCGAAGCTGATGATAATGTTGATTACACTGCTCGCAATACGGTCGAAGATCGGATTGCGGCGCTACGGGCGGTGCTTGATGGCGATGATATGGAAACGATCAACAATCGCACTGCTGAATTGAGCGTGGCAATGCAACGGCTCAAGCCAGCGCCCGATTTTGGCATCGAGCCAGAAACGCCCAGCCAAGAACACGGCTCTGCCGACGAGGTGGAACTGTAATAGAAGGATGAAGGATGAATTATGAGGGATGAAACATACGAATTATTAATTAGCAAGGTAGTTTGATTCTTCATCATTGAATATCTATTTTAGACATTAATAGCAGAACTTACATTACAAACCTAAGGCGTGAATGAATGAGGGATAATTTCATAATTCATCCCTCATCCTTCATCCTTCTACATAAGGGATATGTATGGCAACCGAGGCAAAGCGCGATTACTACGAGGTTTTGGGTGTGGGCAAAAGTGCCTCACCTGATGAGATCAAGAAGGCCTACCGCAAGTTGGCCATGCAATATCACCCCGACCGCAACCCAGGCAACGTCGAAGCCGAGAATAAATTCAAAGAGGCGACTGAAGCCTACGAAGTGCTTTCCAACGATCAAAAGCGCCGCATGTACGATCAATTTGGCCATGCAGGTAGCAGCGGCCAAGGCTTCGACCCATTTGCGGGCTTTGGCGGTGCTGGCGGCGATCCATTCAGTACAATCTTCGATGCCTTTTTTGGCCAAGGTGCACGCGGTGGTAGCCGTGGTGGCACACGCCAAGGAGCCGATTTACGCGCCGATTTAGTCATTAGTTTTGAAGAGGCAATTTTCGGTACCGAAAAAGAGCTTGATTATCGTCGGCTCGAATCGTGTGGGCCTTGTGGTGGCAATGGTGCAGAGCCTGGCACTGAACCAACTCGTTGTCCCAAATGCCAAGGTTCGGGCGAAATGCGCGTTCGGACTTTCCTCAATATGGTTACGGTAACCACCTGTGATCAATGTAACGGTCGCGGCGTGATTATTCCGATTCCCTGTAAAACCTGCCGTGGCGAAGGCCGTGTTCGTGAAACCGTCAAGCGCAAACTAACCGTACCAGCGGGCGTAGACGATGGCATGCGGATTCGGATTGGCGGCGCTGGCGATAGCGGGCCAAGTGGTGGTTCAGCTGGTGATCTGTATGTCAACTTACGTGTGCAACCACACGATTTCTTTGTGCGCGAAGATAACAATATCTTGTTACAACTGCCGATTAATCTGGTGCAAGCAGCGTTGGGTGCACAATTGAATGTGCCGACTGTTGATGGCGATGAGCCGTTGAATGTGCCAGCAGGCACGCAGGATGGGACAGTCTTTACCTTGCGTGGCAAAGGCGTGCCCTATATTGATTCAGCGGGGCGTAATTTAGGTCGCCGTGGTGATCAAATGGTTGTGGTTAAAGTGCGTGTCCCAACCAAACTTAATGATGAGCAACGCGAACTTTTTCAAAAACTAGGCGAAACTATGGGTATGGACCATTTTGAGCAAAAAGAACGCGGCTTCTGGAGCAAAATCTTCGGTAGTTAAACCATTTTGGTTAAGGGGTAGGGTGGGCTAACTAGCTACCTACCCTTTGCACCTTTGGTTTAACCACTTTTTCACCCATTACTACTACTCACGATTAAATTCATGGGCAAAAAGTCGATTTTGCCTCTTGTAACTCGTGAATTGTTTTGGTACAATAGATGCGTTGACATGGTTTGGTTCCTCACATTACCTCGGACTGAGTGGATATGCAATCTCTTCCCTGAGCTTCGTGACTCCAACCTGAAACAATTGGATACATTACCATAGTTGGAGAAACAAGCTAATGAGCTTTACCGACAAGACGTTGAACTGCCGCGATTGTGGCAACGAGTTCGTATTTACTGCTGGCGAACAAGAATTTTACTCACAAAAAGGCTTTGACAACGAGCCAACTCGCTGTTCAAACTGCCGCCAAGCCCGCAAACAAAATCGCGGTGGCGGTGGCTACGAAAGCTCAAGCCGTGGCGGTGGCGGTGGTGGTTATAGCCGCAACAGCTATAGCTCAGATCGTGGCGGTTACAGTTCAGATCGTGGTGGTTACAGTTCAGATCGTGGTCAACGCGAAATGCACACCACTACCTGTTCATCATGTGGTGGCCCTGCACAAGTGCCATTCGTACCACGTGGCGACAAACCAGTCTACTGCCGCGACTGTTTCCAAAGCCAACAATCATCATCACGCTCGAACCGCTGGTAAGATTCTTGGGGAATCAATCCTCATTCTTATAAGCAAAACCGCCGCTCTTTCTAAAGAGCGGCGGTTTTTTTATGATCCTCCCAACCTCAGGCTAGTTCTTTAGTACGGATCACGGCGTAGTACTAGTGCTATCCTCGATTAGCTGCGTTATACTATAGCCCATACCATTTAACACTTTTTAGCCTGATTCTTAGAACAATAAAGCCGATTGGCTAGCTTTGTACAACCTCTTCCAACGGAGGTACTGGCATGCGTCGTGTTTGGTGGGGTGTCGCTGGCTTAGCCCTGATTGGAATGATCACGGCTTTGATTTGGTGGCTCGCAAAACCGCTTGAAACAACCTTAGAACGTGCCCAACGCACTCGCATGATCCGCATTGGCTACGCCCCCGAAGCGCCTTTCTCCTATCGTGATCCAACTGGCAAGGTAGTTGGCGAAGAGGCGGCGGTAATTACGTGGGTTATGCAGCGCCTAGGAGTTTCTCAGCTTGAATGGGTGCAAACCGAATGGGCCGATTTAATTCCTGGCTTACAGGCTGGACGTTTTGATTTGATTGCCAGCGGAATGTTTATTACCTGCGAGCGAGCCGAACTGCTAGCGTTTAGTCAACCAACCTTTGCCCTTAGCCCAGCCATGCTTGTTGCAAAAACCAACCCACTGCAAATTCGTAGTTTTGCTGATTTTCGGCGACCCGATCGGCGTTTGGCAGTAATGCGCGGTGCCCGTGAAGCCGAAATTGCCCAAGCCCTTGGGATTGTTCCAGAACAATTATTATTTGTGCCCGATGTGCAAACTGGACTAGCCGCAGTGCTAGCTGGCCGCGCTGATGCCTTAGCCTTGACCGATATCAGCATTGATTTGTTGGTGCAGCAAGCGCCAGATCAGGTTGAACGAGCCATCCCGTTTGTGCCACCAATTATTGATGGAAATTTAAGTATTGGCTATGGAGCCTTTGCGATGCGTCATGAAGATGCACATTTGCGCATAGCAATTGATCAGCAGTTGATTGGATTTATTGGCAGTGACGAACATTATGGCTTAATTGCGCCCTTTGGTTTCTCGCGCGAGCAATTGCCCAATCGTTCGACTGCTAGTTTGCTCCAAGGTTGTGAGAATGACTCATGAAGCGTTTTGCTTGGTTGCGGCGCAAAGAATTACGCCCATTAATCGCTTTGTTGAGCGTGGCGTTGGTTTCGATTGCCCTGTTGCAATGGAATTATTACCAAATGCGCTCGATGATTCAATCGCAAATCACGGCATTTAATGGGATGACTCAAGCCCGTTTGAATATGAAACGTGGCTATTTGATTGTCGAACAAGTGCTGAATGGCAACCAAACCCTGCTGCCCCAAGATGCGATTGCCTATCTTGATCGGGCGATTTTGGCGGTTGATGACTGGCAGCAAGGTAAAAATCCGGTTGTGGCGTTTGATCAATTGTTGCCGCCAACACCACCAATGCAGCAAGCGCTCACTGATTATCGCCAGCATTTAGTCAGCTTTCGGGCTTTATTGCTGCAACATCTCAATCGCCCGCAAGATCAAGCCCAAACCACGATTGATCGTCGAATTGCCTTCTCGGAGTTGGAATCCGAGGCTGAGCAGTTGGAGAATCGTTTATATCTTGATTTAGAACTATCGATCAAGCGGCAAGCCGAGCGCTATTCGTTGATGTTGGTTGGTTGGCTAATTTTCTTGGTGATTATTGCTGGAGTTGTCTATCGCTTGTTGGGCTTGCAGCGCTTGGCGGTGGCGCAATTGGCTGCCAGTGAAAAACAATTTCGGGCACAATATCGTGGCATTCCAATTCCAACTTATACATGGCGCTGTGTAAACGATGATTTTATTCTTGAAGGTTTTAACGATGCGGCAATGCTGATTACCCAAGGGCAAATTACGAAACTTGTCAATCAATCAGCTCGAATTGTGTATCGTAGCGAGCCAGAGATTTTACGCCATTTTGAGCGTTGTCAACGTGAGAAAACGACAATTCATCAAGAAACCCGCTATGAATTTAAATTTATCAGTCAAGTTAAGGATTTATATGTAAGCTATGTGTTTATCGAGCCAGATTTAATTATGGTGCATACCGAAGATCGAACTGATCGCAATCAGTTGCAAATGCAATTAATTCGTGCGCAGAAAATGGAAAGTATCGGGCGTTTGGCTGGTGGGGTAGCCCACGATTTCAATAACTTGTTAACTGCAATTAGTGGCTATACCACCTTGGCGATTGATAGTGCTCAGCAAGGCTTTCCGGTGATTGAAGAATTAACCGAAATTCAGCATGCCACTGATCGGGCGGCATTGCTGACTAGTCAATTATTAACCTTTGCTCGTAAGCAGCAACTACAACCAAAAATTGTCAATATCAATGATTTAATTATGTCGATGGAGAAATTGATTAAACGCGTTTTACCAGAATCAATTCAATGGCGAACTGTGCTTAATGCTGAGATTGATTTGATTTTGGCTGATATTGGCCAGATTGAGCAAGTATTATTGAATTTAGTGGTCAATGCACGTGATGCTATGCCCAATGGTGGAAATTTATTAGTTGAAACAAATAATATTTTAGTCGATGCAAATTATACGCGAACTCATGTTGATGTGCCAATTGGTAATTATGTTTTATTTGCGGTGAGCGATACTGGCGTTGGTATGACCCAAGAAGTCCAAAGTCGAGCATTTGAGCCATTTTTTACCACTAAAAGCGATCACGAAGGCACTGGTTTGGGCTTAGCGACCTGTTATGGCATTATCAAGCAACATGGCGGCCACATTGGTTTGTATAGTGAAGTTAATCATGGCACAACGATTAAAATTTATTTGCCACGCTCAGAGCAAGCGCTGGTTGCTGAGGCTTCAATCCTCATTCAAACTTTACCACGTGGCACTGAAACGATTTTGGTGAGCGAGGATGAGCCGCAGGTGCGGGCGGTTTTGGTGCGGATGCTTCAAGGTTTGGGCTATAGCGTGCTCGAAGCAGCGCATGGCTCCGAGGCCTTAGCCTTGCTACAATCCCAGGCCACTGGCACAATTCAGCTCTTAATTAGCGATATGGTTATGCCGCAAATGGGTGGTTTTGAGCTGAGCCAGCGGGTTGGCGAGCTTGATCCCCAGCTTAAAATTTTGTTTATCTCAGGCTATTCCGAGCATAGCTTGGCCCAACATCAGCAATTAAATCAGCAGCCTTTGTTGCTAAGCAAGCCATTTTCATTAGCAACCTTGGCGCAAACAGTCCGCAAGGTGCTGGATGATTAGATCCATTCAATCTTATAAGGCTCAGGGTTCGTTTCAAGCCTATAAGGGTCATGATTCATTGGATTTTTTATGATAAATAAGATAAAACAAGCATAACGATAGCCTAATTGCTCTTTATAGCGATTAAGTTTTATCTTATCTTTCTCTATAGATTTACGATTAGGTTTTTGTAATGATTTAACTTCAATTGCAAGTAAATTCTCAGACATTCCACGATGATGAATGATAATATCAGGAATAATTCTTTTTTTCTCCTCTGAATCCGTAACAATTTCTTTAATATCAGTAATATTTCGATTATATTCTACATCAACATCCCACTTAGAAAATTTAATTTGTAGATATGTAGCAAATTTATGCACAATTGTCCGTTCATGAAGTCCTTGGTTAAATAAATAAAGGTCTTCTTTAACTAAAAGACGTAATGCTGAATTTAAACGACGTTTTAACATAGTTACTGATAAATTATTTGACATAAGTATAGACCTCTCCAAGAATTTGATATTTGCAATGATACCAAGTTTAACTCCACAAATTGCACTTTAGGGGGTGCAGGGGGATGAAAACACCCTGCGTTCCCCGCCTTGAGGCGGGGCGGAGGGGTGGTGATCACAAATGATGTTTAACAACCTAGCCTTTGTATACCGGGGCTGAGGAGTCGTCTACTTACAAACCTCCTGAAGCACCCACAAAGACTACATAAAATAGAATCAGAATTGGCAACTAGCCGAGCACAAGGTATGCTTAACCCGAAGCAATTTTAGTGGTGGTTGCCCAATGAAAAAATACGAACTAGTGCTGTTTGATTTTGATGGAACCTTGGCTGATTCAATTCCTTGGTTGGTCAAGGCGATCAATGGTGTGGCCGAGAAATATAAGTTTCGCCAACTTACGCCCAAGGAATTTACCGAGTTGCGCGGCCAAAACCCCCGCGAGGTGATGAAATATATGCAGGTGGCTTGGTGGAAAGTGCCATTAATTGCCCGCCATATGCGCCAACTGGCCGCCCAGAATATTCGTAATATTCAGCTTTTCGATGGCATGGAATTGATTTTGGCTCAATTGGATGCTGCCGATGTGCGGTTGGGCGTGGTCAGCAGCAACAGCGAAGAGAATGTGCGCCATGTGTTGGGCGATGCCTTGGCCAATGTGGTTGAGTTTTATGAATGTAGCGTGCCGATTTTGCGCAAACGTGCCCGCTTCGAACGGATTGTGCGCAAAGCTAACCTTGAGCGCGAAAAAATTCTGTGTGTTGGCGATGAAATTCGCGATGCCGAGGCGGCCAAGCAAGCTCAGTTGGCTTTTGGTGCAGTGGGCTGGGGCATGAGCCGCATTCAAGATTTTGCACCGTATGCTCCACGCGAAGTTTTTTTTCAGGTTTCCGATATTGCCACCCGTCTGATTGATTGAATTGCTGATCGATCAACCAGATTTTTAGTTTTTTTGGGAGTACAATACATGTGGTTCAGTACTGAACGGTATTGATTATGTGTTTTGGAGGAAGCTCAATGAGCCTCGGTTCTCTCACATTTCGGCTTGGTGGCGATCTCGAAATTCGGCGGTTGGGCTTTGGTGCGATGCGCATCACTGGCGATGGCATTTGGGGCGAGCCAAGCGACCGCGAACAAGCTAAGGCGGTATTACGCCGCGCTGCCGAACTCGGCGTGAATTTTATTGATACTGCTGATTCGTATGGCCCCGATGTCAGCGAATGCTTGATCGGCGAGGCATTGCACCCCTATTCAGACGATATGGTGATTGCAACCAAAGGCGGCTTGCTGCGTGGCGGCCCAAATATTTGGTATTCCAATGGGCGGCCTGAGCATTTGCGCATTTCGCTGGAAAAAAGCTTGCGCCAATTAAAACTCGAACGCATCGACCTTTATCAATTGCATCGAATTGATGCGCAAGTGCCTTTGGAAGAGTCATTGGGCACGCTGAGCGATTTACGCAACGAAGGCAAAATTCGCCATATCGGCTTGAGCGAAGTCAATAACGAACAATTGGCTCAAGCGCAAAAAGTTGTGCCGATTGTTTCAGTGCAAAATCGCTATAGCATTGGCGACCACGAATGGGAAAGCATGGTCGATGCCTGCGAAGCCCAAAATATCGCCTTTATTCCGTGGTTTCCATTGGCGGCTGGCAAATTAACTGCGCCTGGCGGCACACTTGATCAAATTGCCAAAAAGTACGAAGCCAGCGTAGGCCAAATTGCCTTGGCATGGTTGCTCAAACGCTCACCAGTGATTTTGCCAATTCCTGGTACATCCAAAGTTAAGCATCTCGAAGAAAATATGGGTGCTGAAAAAATCGCCCTGAGCGACGAGGATTTCCAAACCCTGCGCGAGTTGCAAGCCTAAAGTAGCGATCAGGGGTCAGGATTCAGGGGTCAGGGACGTTATAGAACAAAGAACATAGAGCATAGAACAGAATACTCATAGCAATCTGTGTCAATCTGTGGCTAGAAAATCGCCTTTGTGCTCTTTATAGATCAAACCTAGACCCTGATCCCTGACCCCTGATCCCTCGTTAAAAACAAAAAGGGTAGCGAGGCTACCCCAATCAACCACCACATATCACTTCCACACACTAAAATTCACACGTCGCACCCCTCGCTGAATATTGTAGCAACTTCCTACGCAACTGCCTAGCACCCAAGTGTAACAATCTGGTAACAATTGGCTGATAAATGCCTGATGTTGCTCTGATAGGTATTTTTTTGGCTAAAATAGCGCTATGCAACAGTTTGGAGGTTTGGGCTATGAGTCGCATCCTGATTGTCGATGATGATCCAGCGATTTTGAGTGGGGTCAGCACCCTGTTGGAGCAAGCAGGCTACGAGATTGTGCAGGCTGCTAGTTTGGCACAGGCGCGTGCTCAATTGCAAGCATTTAATCCTCCAAGCTTGGTGATTCTCGATTTGATGCTGCCTGATGGTGATGGCTTTGAGTTGTGTCGCCAAATTCGCCAAGGTGCTCAATATCTGCCCATCTTGATGCTTTCAGCCCGCGATGAATTACACGATCGGGTTGAAGGCTTGACGGTTGGCGCTGATGATTATTTAACCAAGCCTTTTGCGCCTGCCGAATTAGTGGCTCGCGTGCGGGCGATTTTGCGCTTGGCCCAACATCAACGTGAGACAATTGGCTCGTTGGAATGCGGTAAATTGCGCTTCGATTGCGAGTTGCAACGCGCTTGGTGGGATGAACAATTACTCGAATTAACGCCCAAAGAAAGCGGCGTGTTATTCCAGTTGATGCGTCAACCGAGCCATGTTTGGGGGCGTTTGGCCTTGCTCCAAACTGTTTGGGGTACAAATTTCTTGGGCGATTCGCGGATTGTTGATGTGTGTGTGCAACGCTTACGTGCTAAAATCAACCAACTTGATGCCCATGCCGACCCGATTCAGACGGTGCGAGGCTTTGGCTATCGGTTAAAGTGTGAGCCATGATTGTTCTGCCGCTCAAAGGATTAATCTTTGGAATCTTGCTGCTGCTGTGGCTGGTTGCTAGCCTTAGTTGGTGGCTTGGTCAGCGTGGCAAACGCCCAATTATCCAACATAGTGCCGACCCATTGTTGCGCCAACAAATTACCCAACATCGGGCCTTTATTGGCACACTTTCGCATGAGTTGCGTACACCATTAACCGCACTCTTGGCCCATACCGCAATTGTGCGCAATCAACAAAGTGAGCCAGCCGTTCGCGAGCATTCATTGCTTACTTTGGAGCGCGAAGCCCAACGTATGGCTCGCTTGGTGCGCGATTTGTTGGAATTGCATCGTTTAGAATTAAGCGACGAATTGCCTTTGGTTCCGGTGAATGTGGCACTTTTGGCTGAAGAAGCGATTGCTAGCATCTGGGTGATGGCTGACGAAGCCCAGATTGAGTTGCAATTCGAGGCTGACCCAACCCATCAGCGAGTTTTAGCCCACCCTGATCGCTTAAAACAAGTCTGGTTGAATGTATTGATGAATTGTTTGCGCTATTGTCGTGCAGGCGATGTAGTGGTCGTGCGGGTGCTGGCGAGCGAGCAGGGTTTACGCTGTAGCATTGAAGATAGTGGGCCTGGGATTGCTGCTGCTGATTTGCCACATGTGACCGAGCCGCTCTATCGCGGGGTCTTAGATAACGAAGGCAGTGGCTTGGGCTTGAGCTTAGTCCAACAGATTTTAGCGCGGCATCATAGCAACTTGCAGATTGAAAGTAGCACCAGCCCGCCAACTGGCACGCATATATGGTGGATCTTGCCCTATGACTAAATTGCGTTGGCTTAGCCTACTCATTCTTGGTTCGATCATCTACTGGCTTTTGCCAATCGACGGCAATTTAGTGCTTCAGACCAACCAACAAGCTGGTTGGCCGCAAATTTGGTTTGAACGCGATGCCCAAAATCAACAATGGATTTATGTACGCGATAATCAGCCATGGGTTTATGTGGCCTTGACGCTTGATGGCACGAGTTTGCAGCGTGATCAGCAATTTACTGCTGGTAGTGAGCCATGGACATGGCGCTGGAGTACCACCAGCAATAATTTAACCCAAGCCGATATTCGCTTTTATCACGATTGTGATCGTGGTTGCCAAGAACGTGGCAGTCTTATGCTTGGACAGCCTGATCCAACCCCGACTCCACGCCAAAGTAGCCTGTTGGGCGCAGTCTTTGCCAACCCCGAGCGCGATTGGCATGGTCGGGCGGCGTGGTCGGTGGATTTGGTGTATGCTTTGCGAGCCGATGAGAGCCAATGGAGTGTTGATGCCCTGGCTTCACGGGTGGCGGCGGCGCATAAAGCCGGTTTGCGGGTGATTATTCGCGTTGCTTATGATCAAGGTCAAAGTTTGCCACCTAATAATGATGAAACTGCCTTAGCGATCTTTTTGCGGTTTTGCCAGCGCTTGGCCCACGATCAACGCTTGCAGGAGGTTTATGGCTATAGTATTGGCAATGGCTACAATAGCCTGGGTGAAAATAGCCTGAGCCAAGCACCGCTAACTCCTGCGTGGGTAGCACGGATCTTAGTTGGTTATGGGGTTGCAACCGAGCGTCACGATAATGTGATTGAAACCATGCGCGGCTTGAATCCCCAATTGAAGCTGTTGGTTGGGCCAGTGCGGCCTTGGAGCAATGAGGCTGATGGTGCTTGGGCCGACCCGTTGAATCAGCCATGGCTCAATTATTTCAATAGTTTGTTGGTCTTGCTTGATCAAACGATTCGCAGCAAGCATCAACAGCAAATTAATGTCGCCCCCGATGGCTTTGCGCTAAGTACGGCTGGTTGGCCTGAGCGCAGCGCTGACCCAGCCCAAGAGCCATTGAACGATCTCTATTTGGCGCAATCCGGCAAGGCGCAACGTGGTTTTCGAGTTTATCGTGATTGGCTGACGATTATCAATCGCTATCCTAGCACCGCTAATCGTCCGGTTTATATCACCGCCACCAATACATTTCATCCAGAGCAAGAACGCACGCCATTGGAAAATTATCCCAAAGGTTGGCTCAGTAATGCCTTGGCTGAAGTGAGTAGCAACCCACAAGTGCAGGCCTTATGTTGGTTTGTTGATCAGCCGTTTGGTCAACAATGGTATGAATGGAGCCTGAGCGAGCCTCAAGGCAAATTGCATGAAGCCGCTCAGGAGTTTGATCAATTGTTACGCTAGCTTTGTGGCTCGATCCTGATCTGGGTATGTACCGAGTTGGCAATAAAGCATTGCTCATGAGCTTGATGATGAAATTGCTCAATTTGTTGGGTGCTAGGAGCTGGCTCGAGCCATGTGATGCTTGGGCGGAGCGTAACCTTGGTCATGGCAATTTTGCCTGCGCTATTTTTGCCCATTTTGCCAACCGCTTGATCCTGATAGTGCTCGACAACAAAACCAGCCTCGGCCACAATTGATAAAAACCACAACATATGACAGCTTGATAGAGCTGCTACGAAGGCTTCCTCAGGATCAACCGCCTGCTGATCGGAGTAGGGTAATGGCACGACATGCGGCGATGACGAGCCTGGTACGACTTGACCGCCATCAAAGATCCAACGATGAGCGCGGCTATACTTGCCATCGCTAAATGATGCTGCTTGGCGCTCCCACTCAATTGTAACCGTGTAGCTAGCCATTCTCTACTCCTGATTCAAGGATGAAGGATGAATTATGAGGGATGAAATTTAACCGTAAAGAACGCAAAATAGAGACTATGGGCTTTTGGCTATGGGATGGATGATCATGGAGCTACCAAACATCGTTCCGATAGCTGAGAGCCTAGAACCATAACTTCGCTGCGCCTCTGCGTTAAAGCTTAATCCCGAAACCCAACATTCGTGTCCTTCGTGGTTAAAAACGGTCGCCAAATCCTACAATGTCTCAATCAACCGCGCTAATAAAGCAGCACGCGGGGCAAATTGACTAATCGAGAGCCATTCATCGAAGCTATGTGAATCGCTGCCCCAACCACCAAGCCCATCAAGAGTTGGCACGCCGATCGCCGATGTGAAATTGCCATCCGAGCCACCGCCAGTGCCACTGGCTTTAATCGGCAAATCTAATTGATTGGCAATTTGCTCGGCAGCAGCATATAATGCCATTGTGGCAGGTGTTTGTTCCATGGCTGGGCGATTCACGCCACCTTCTAAAGTTAATTTTGCTCCAGCCAAATGCGGCACTAATTGATGCAGCGCTTGATCGACGCGCTCAGCTTCACCAACTTTTAAGGCCCGCACATCGATCGTGCAATGGGCCTCGGCAGCAACGACGTTGGTGGCAGTACCACCATTAATTTTGCCAATATTGATCGTTGTGCCAATCTCAGGTCGCGCCAAGGGCAAAATCTGGCCAATTTGGTAGCTTAATTCGTGAATTGCGCTAATGCCAAGCTCAGGGGCTACGCCCGCATGCGAGGGCTTGCCAGTAATCGTTAAATCATACATGCTGACGCTTTTGCGCCATGTTTTGAGCCAACCACCCTCTTCTGCCGATTCGATAATCAGGGCGGCGCGACAACCGCGAGCCTGTTCTTCAATATACCGCCGTGAGGTTGGGCTACCAATCTCTTCATCGGTCGTAATTAAAAATTTCAAGGGACGGCTCGTCCAGCGCCCAAAGTGGCGTAAGGCTTGCAAGGCTGCGCAGGTCAGCAAAATACAGCCCTTCATATCGCTGACTCCAGGCCCACGCGCCACATCGCCATCAATCCGGAACGGAAATTGATCAAGCGTGCCTGGCGGATAGACGGTATCAACATGGCCTACAATCAGCAATGGTTGGCCCTCGCCTGACCAACTTGCCAATAAATGGTCGGCTTGAGGCTTGCCATTATATTTGCGCACACTTGCACCAAGCTTGCTCAAACGCTCGCCAACCACGTTGACCATCCAAGAAACCGCCGTAATATCGCGGGTAAACGATTCAATTTCGATCCATTGCCGCATTTCATCCAGCAGATCTGGTAGGCAAGCATCAAGATAGGTTAAAAGCTGACGAGGCATGGGCTTCCTCCATCACTAAGCAGTCGTAGCTGTATTGTACCGCAGCCAGCGCCTATACCAACTTAATCGCCACAATTAGGCCTATCTTGCATCAGCGTAGCGAGCGTGCTATGCTGCATTTTGGTCGTTGCTAGGAGGTGGGTATGTCCCAAATGGAGTTCCTACGTCGAGTCCCACTATTTGCAGATCTTTCGCTCGAAGGCTTGCAAATGCTCGATAGTCAGGCCCGAATTCGTGCGTTGCCAGCTGATGCTTGGTTGTTTCACCAGCGTGATCGTGGCGATGCTTGTTATGTGGTGGTCAGCGGAACCTTGCGGCTAGTGCTTGAGCAAGGTAGTTCTGAGGAAACGACCCTTGGTTTGTTGGGGGTTGGAGCATTTTTTGGCGAGCTAAGTTTATTGGAGCCTGATGGAACTCGCGCCGCTGGGGCAATTGCGGTGGTGCAAAGTGAGGTTTTAGAGATTCCGATTGCCGCCTTTGAAACCTTATTACACACCTATCCCGCGATTGCTTACAATATGTTGCGGCGGGTAGCAGCCCATGTACGGCGCTCCGATGAACGGCGTTTGGAAGATTTACGCCATAAAAATCGGCTGTTGACTGATGCCTACACCGCCTTGGAGCAAGCCCAAGCCGAAGCCCTGCGCCGTGCTCGCGCCGCCCGTGAATTGGAGTTAGGCCGCGAATTACAGCGCCGACTTGTGCCAACTATTTTCCCTAATTTGCATGGCGTGGTGATCGCTGCTGCCACGTTTCCCGCCTATGAGATGAGCGGCGATTTCTACGAGGTGCGCCAACTCAGCGAGCATATGCTTTCGATTGTGATGGCTGATGTTTGCGATAAGGGGGCGGGAGCTGCTTTGGTTATGGCGATGGCCAAAGGTTTATTGTTGGGCATGGATCAGCGCCATCCATTGGCCTTGGTCGAACGTTTCAACCAGCTGATTCGGGCAACGAATCTTGATGCTGCGGTGATTACCATGGTCTATTCGCATTTGGATATTGCGCGACGACGCTTTACCTATGTGCGGGCTGGCCATGATTGGCCGTTGCATTATCGTGCCAAGCAAGGCCGCGTAACCATGCTTGAGGGCGGTGGCATGCCGGTTGGCATTACCGAAGAAGCCTTTTTCGAGGAGATGCACACCGATTTGGAGCCAGGCGATGCTTTGGTGTTCTATACCGATGGGTTGTGTGATGCCCGTAATTTTGCTGGCGATACCTATGGTCGTGAGCGCTTGATTTCAGCGGTGCAAGCCTATGGCCGCTTGCCTGCTCATGGGTTGGCCGATGCGATTCTGGGCGATGTGCGGGCCTTCCAAAGTGGCACACCACCAATCGATGATTTAACCTTGCTGGTCGTTAAGTTCAATCCTGAAGCGTAGCATCACCAGAAACGAATATCGTTATAATGCAACTATAGTTTTTTTGCCAAACGATGATGTGAAAACGTTATCATGGCGATGTTGCGGAGATACCATGCGATTTGTAACCCTCAAAACTGCGGTTGGACCCCGTCCAGGCATTGTGCTTGGCGATCGGGTGATGTTGCTCGATGGCTATCAATCGCTCCAAGCCTTAATCGAAGCAAATGAGGCTGGCTTGGATACGATTAAGGCGGCCTTGCCCGACTATCAAAGCCGGGCAGGCATCCAATTGAATATGGATCAATTGTTGGCTCCCTTGCCCCGCCCATTGAAAAATGTTTTTTGTGTGGGCCTCAATTATGCAGCCCATGCCCGTGAATCGTTGCAAGCCAAAGGGCTAGAAGTCAAAATGCCCGAACATCCAGTTTTTTTCACCAAACCACCAACCGCGATCAACAGCCCAACTGGCGAAATTGTGATTGATCCAGCGGTTTCCGAACGGATCGATTGGGAAGTTGAATTGGGCGTGGTGATCGGCAAAGCAGGTAAAAATATCAGCCGCGAGCAAGCCATGGAGCATGTTTGGGGTTATACCGTCATTAACGATGTTTCGGCCCGTGATTTACAAATGCGCCATCAGCAATTTTTTAAAGGCAAGGCGCTTGATGGCTCGTGCCCAATGGGACCGTGGATCATTACTAGCGATGAGTTGAGCGACCCACATAATTTGGTGGTTCGGCTACGGGTCAACGGCGAGATCAAGCAAGAATCCAATACCAACGATCTTATTTTTAATATTCCTACATTAATTCATGTGCTTTCACAAGGCATGACTCTTGAGCCAGGCGATATTATTGCGACTGGCACACCAGCTGGCGTGGGTTTTGCCCGTACTCCCCAAGAATTTTTGCGCCCAGGCGATTTGCTCGAAACCGAAGTTGAGGGCATTGGTATTCTTCGTAACCCTGTCGTAGCAGGTTAATGTTCGTAAAAACAGCATTCTGACAAAACTACATTATTTTCAGAATGCTGTTTTTTATGGCCTGAATCAGATATTTAATCATTCTATCGCTATAATGAATCCCCATCTAGCTAGCTAATATCGGTTATTGCACTTACTTCATGCCATCTAAACATATATCGGATTATCGCGATAAGACAATAGTTAATAAATTTGACAAATCGTCTAATTATTTTTATAGTAGACCTATTCACAAAATCCTCTCCAATTCCCCTCAATGTTGTGTGGAACACGCCTCAGGAGGTTATGGCATGGTTCGATCCCGTTGGGTATTTGCCTTACTTGCGATTACCGTTTTATTATCGGTAATTGGGGCTAAGGTGCCGTTCACCGCTGCGCAAAATCAAGCCAGCACTTCCGACCGTCCGTTAGGATTGGCTCAAGGCTTAAAGGATTTGAACACAGTAGCCCAGATTGCTGTGCCAGAACTTGACCTTGCCAAAGAACGCGCTGATGCCGCCAAGCGCCCAAGTAATTTGCCAACGCGTTTCGCCAAAGATTACCAAACCACGCTTGACATCAAGCAAGTGGCTTCAATCGAAATCGTTGGCAATCGTACCGTCGCTCGTTTACGCATCGACGCACCAAAGGCCTTGTCGATCAACGTAGGCTTTACCAGCTACAACCTCCCCAAGAGTGGCCAATTGTTTCTCTACAGCCCTGATTATCGCTCAATTCTTGGGCCATACAGTGCTGCTGATAACGAAGAGCACGGCCAATTATGGACTCCAATCGTCGCTGGCGATCAAATGATTATCGAATACAGCGCCGATAGTGGCGAGTTTGCCCTTGCCGACCTGACCTTGAGCGCAATTAACCGTGGCTTCAGCGGCTTCGGTATTCCCCGCGATCTATTGGTCGATAAATCTGGCTCGTGTAACGTCGATGTAGTTTGTCCTGAGGGTGATGACTGGCGGGCAGAAATTAATTCTGTTGCCGCTTATACCCGCAATGGCTTGGATATGTGTAGTGGTGCATTGATCAATACCACGGCCAATGATCAAAAGCCCTACTTCCTAACCGCTAATCACTGTGGCATTACCGCAGAGAATGCAGCCACCGTTGTAACCTATTGGAATTACGAATCAACCCTGTGTCGCACGATTGGCTCAGCTGAAAACGGCACGCCATTGCCCAAGCCCAACACCACCATGACTGGGGCAATTTTACTGGCCAACTATGCTGCCTCCGACTTTGCTTTGATTGAACTTGATGACGAAGTTCCAACCGAATATGCACCATTCTGGTCTGGTTGGAATGCCCAAAGTGGCGACTTCCCCAGTGTTGTGGCGATTCACCACCCTGGCGTTGAAGAAAAACGCATCAGCTTTGAAGATCAAGCAACCCAAACCACCGATTACCTTGGCACAACCGTTCCAGGCGGTGGCACCCACATTCGGGTTGTTGACTGGGATCTTGGAACAACTGAAGGTGGTTCGTCAGGCTCACCATTGTATGATCCCAATCACCGGATCGTTGGTCAGCTGCATGGTGGCTATGCTGCCTGTGGTAACGAACTTTCCGACTGGTATGGCCGGGTTTCGGTTTCGTGGAATGGTGGTGGTACCAGTACAAGCCGCTTGAAAGATTGGCTTGATCCAACTAACTCTGGCGCATTAGTGCTTGATGGTACAGGTGGAACCCCAGCCTTCACGTTGAATGTTAACCCATCCAGCGTAGCAGTTTGTGCGCCTGTTTCAGCCCAAACGACCGTTAACCTCGGTTGGATTTCAGGCTTCAGCGAGCCAGTAACCCTCTCAGCGAGCAACTTACCTGCTGGGGCAACTGCCAGCTTTACGCCAAATCCAGTCATTTCGCCAACCTTAAGCAGCCAACTCACAATTGGCAACCTCAGCACAGCCATGGCTGGCGATTATAGTGTGGCTATCCGTGGCGATAGCACGACGATCAGCCGCACCACCAACCTAGATCTCAGTATCTCAGGCGGTTTGCCAAGTGCCGCCCCAAGCTTGACGGCTCCTGCTAACAATGCGACCAACGTCAGCGAAACCCCGGCATTCAGTTGGTCAAGTGCTGCTGGCGCAACCAACTACTTGCTGGAAATTGCTAGCGATGCCAACTTCAGCAACTTGGTCTACACTGCAACCACCGAGCTAACCAGCTTGACCAGCGCTCCATTGAGCACCAACACCAAGCACTACTGGCGCGTCCGCGCTGCCAATGCTTGTGGAGTCAGCGCCTTTAGCAGCACCTTCAGTTTCACCACCGAAGCTGCACCTGGCGATTGTCCAATTGGCACCGAAACTGTGGTTGCCTTCAACGAAACCTTTGATAGCGACCCAAGCTGGGTGCACGGTGGCACTGGCGATACTTGGGCCTATGGCGCATTCGGCTATAACGGTGGCAATGGCATCAAGGCAACTGATCCTGCATCGGTATCCGATCAATGGATCACGACTCCAGCAATTAGTTTGACCGAAGGTTTAACCCCAACGTTACAATTCTGGAACTCGCAAACCATCGAAGATCGATCGGCTGGTGGCTGTTATGACGGTGCACTGGTTGAAGTTTCAACTGATGGTGGCTCAGCTTGGAACCAAATTCCAAACTCAGCTTTGTTGACCGACCCCTATAACGGTGCAATTACTGCATCAACTAACCCACTCAACGGTAGCCAAGCTTGGTGTGGTGATCCCCAAGATTGGTTGAAGAGCGTGGTTGATTTGAATGCCTACAATGGTCAAAGCGTGATGTTCCGCTTCCGCCTCGCCTCCGACGATTCAGTTGGCCGCCCTGATGGTTGGAAGATCGATAACATCAGCGTTAAGGCTTGTGTTGCAGAAGTTGTGCCAGAAGGCCCATCATTGGTCTTCTTGCCAGCCATCACCAAGAACTAAACCGACCAACTAAATTCAAAAAGCCCCGTGCTTATTACAAGCACGGGGCTTTGTTTTAGCCCTAATCTATTGGTTTTCTAAGGCAATCACTTTATCCAAGCGTCGAGTAAAGCGAGCTTCATTTTGAAAAGTGGCGCTTAAAAATGCTTGCACAATTTCGCCTGCCAAGGCTGGGCCAATTACTCGACCGCCCAAACACAACACATTTAGATCGTCGTGCTCAACCCCTTGATGCGCCGAGTAGGTGTCGTGGCACAAACAGGCTCGTACCCCTTTAATTTTATTGGCGGCGACCGTCACGCCAACGCCACTGCCACAAATCGCGATTCCGCGTTCAGCTTGACCACTCACCACGGCATTGCCCACAGCCGCAGCAAAATCAGGATAATCGACTGAGGCTGGCGAATCGGTGCCAAAATCGAGCACTTCATGGCCTAATCGTTGCACCTCTTCAATTACCGCTTGTTTCAAAATCAAACCACCATGATCAGTTCCGACCGCAATTTTCATGATTAATTGCCTTTCTACAGCATAACGCGAAGCACGAGCAACTCGTCCTTCGCGTTATAAGGTTGATCGATCGATTAATTATTTGGCCAGTAAGGCCTTGGCGCGGGCAATCAGGTTTTCGGCGGTAAAGCCAAATTCCTTCATCAAAATATTAATTGGCGCTGAGGCACCGAAGTGATCAATCCCAATAATATCGCCCTCAGTTCCAACATATTTATACCAAGTCACTGGATGGGCGGCTTCAATCGCAATCCGTTTGGTCACAGTCTTGGGCAGCACGCTCTCACGATATTCCGCCGATTGGGCATCAAACAAGAAGGTTGACGGCATACTGACCACCCGTACCTTGACTCCTTCGCCACTTAATTGTTCGTAGGCAGCGACGGCATGTTGCAATTCCGAGCCAGTTGCAATGATGATCAACTCTGGTTGACCAGCGCTATCAGCCAAGACATAACCACCTTGAGCCACACCCTCTGCCGAGGCATAGCGCGTGCGATCAAGGGTTGGCAAGTTTTGGCGGGTCAAGGCTAGCAAGGTTGGGCCTTTATGGCTAACTGCCACACGCCAAGCTTGGCTGGTTTCGTTGGCATCACCAGGCCGCATCACATTCAAATTGGGGATAATCCGCAACGATGGGATGTGTTCGATTGGTTGGTGGGTTGGGCCATCTTCGCCAACGCCAATGCTATCGTGGGTAAAAACTTGAATCGTGCGAATGCCCATCAAGGCTGCCAAGCGAATTGAGGCCCGGCAATAATCACTAAAAACTAAGAAGGTTGCGCCGTATGGAATCGTGCCACCATGCAAAGCCATCCCGTTGACGGCGGCAACCATGGCATGCTCACGAATCCCCCAGTGCATATTGCGGCCTTGCGGCGTATCAGCTTGGAACGATTGAGCATGCTCGATCAAGGTAAAGGTCGATTCGGCCAAATCGGCTGAGCCGCCAATTAAGGCTGGAATTTGCTCGGCCAAGGCATTCAAGGCGGTTTCAGATGATTTGCGGGTTGCTACACCTTTGGCATCAGTTGGCCAAACAGGCAAGGTGCTATCCCAACCTGCTGGCAATTCGCCCGACATACGTTGCTTGAAATCAGCAGCTTTTTCAGGATGGGCCGCCGTGTAGCGTTCGAGCAATTCGTTCCAGGCTTGCTCAGCCGCTGCCCCATGATCCAAGGCTTGGCGGAAGTGGGCCAAGACTTCTTCGGGAATGTAGAAGGTCGGTTCGAGCGGCCAACCAAGCGCCTCTTTGGTCAATTTAACTTCATCGGGGCCGAGCGGCGAACCGTGAGCTTTGGCCGTGCCAGCCCGATTGGGCGAGCCAAAGCCAATCACGGTGTGGGCCACAATCAACGATGGCTGATCGGTTACCGCTTTGGCAGCATGCAAGGCCGCATCAACTTGCTCAGGATCAAGCCCGTCGATCTCTTGCACATGCCAGCCATAGGCGCGGAAACGGGCTGGCACATCTTCGGTGAAGGCAATTGAGGTATCGCCTTCAATCGAAATTTCGTTATCATCATAGAGGTAAATGAGTTCGCCCAATTTGAGGTGACCAGCCAACGAAGCGGCTTCGGCGCTAATTCCTTCTTCCAAATCGCCATCGGAGACAATTGCATAAATATGATGTTTGACGATCTCGAGATCAGGTTGATTGAACGTGCCTGCTAAGTGACGGGCGGCAATCGCCATGCCCACGCCCGTGGCAAACCCTTGGCCAAGTGGGCCAGTCGTGGTTTCGATGCCTGCGGCATAGCCATATTCTGGGTGACCAGCAGTTTTGCTATGCCATTGGCGAAAATTCTTCAAATCATCGAGCGAAAGATCATAGCCCGTGAGATGCAACAAACTATACAACAGCATTGAGCCATGGCCCGCCGACAGCACAAAGCGGTCGCGATCAGCCCAATCTGGATTAGCCGGATTATGTTTGAGGTGGCGCGTCCAGAGCACATAAGCCATGGCCGCCGCCCCCATTGGTAAGCCTGGGTGGCCCGAATTAGCCGCTTGCACACCATCAACCGACAACATGCGGATTGTATTGATGGCCCGTTCATCGAGTGTATGTGCTTGAGTCACAAATCCTCCTGCGGTGGTGTATCAGTTCCAACTGTCAATTATAGCAGAGGCCGATCCATTGTTATTCTATGGTACACTCCTAAAAGCAATTGATTGGTTGCACTTCCCACGCTTCAGCGCATGCAGCTATTCACCAGCGTGCCAAGGCTAGGAGCACACAATGAATATTAATCAACAACTGACTGAATTACATACAGGACTCCAACGCTACCAGCGCCAGCGCCTGCTGATTCGGGCCGCATGGATGGCACTTGGCGTGTTGTGTCTTGGCTTAATTGGCCGAAACTGGCTAGATTGGCCGCTTTCATGGCCAATTCTCGGGTTGATTGTAATTTTGGTTGTAGCCTTAGGCGTAGTTTATGCATGGAAGTCGATACTCTCACCTACTCAATTGGCTCAATTACTTGATCAACAATATCAATTAAATGCCCAATTGAGTACTGCCAGCGAGTTTCAACGCCAACGCGATGGCTTTCATGTGGTCAATCTTGAACGCGCTAATCGGCGTTTGCCCAGTGTTGCTCGCGATGCAACCAGCCGTGTGCTTGCCCCAATTGCCCTAGAATGGCAAAGCTTGGGTTTGGCCGCGTTATTGGCAACTGGCTTATTTGTGCTTGGTCAAATCAACGCAGGCTTGCCTGATGCCACCACTGAGCCATTGAGCGAATTGGCCAGTTTGGCGACCACCGAGCCACCTCAGCAACCTGCTGCTGAAGAAGATCCAGCCGCCGATCCCAATCAGCCAGTCGGCAACCAACCTGATCAACAGCCCGAGCTTAGCCCTGAAGGTCAAGAAATTGCCGATGCTTTAGCTGATGGTTTGAGCGATAATGGCGCAACCCGTGCTGCTGCCGATGCGCTGCGTCGTGGTGATACCCAAAAAGCCAGCGAAGAACTGGCCAAACTAGCCGATCAAGCTGATCAGCTATCGCCCCAAACCCGCAACGAAATTGCCGATGGGCTTGAACAAGCCGCCGAGCAGCTACAAGATCAACCTGAAGTGGCCGAGCGTTTGCGCAATAATGCTGACCAACTGCGCGGTAATCCGCAAAATGCTGCCGATGCGCTCGAAGATTTGGCCCAACTAACCGACCAACTTGATAATGCCCAAGCTGATTTTGGTAATGGCGATCAGCAAAACGGTCAAACCAGCACTGATCCTCAAGCAGGTAGCGACCAGCAACAAGGCCAGACTGGCCAAACTGAAACTGGTCAACCTAACAATAATGGTGCTGGCAATAATCCAGGCACTGGCAGCCGTTCATCGCCAGCCGCTGCCGATGCGCTTGGCCCTGATGTGCAACTGCCTGAAGCCCCACCAGTTGGCGAAACTACTGCTGGCACTGGCGGCGATACCTCAATCACCCTGCCAGGTGGCGAGGGCACTGGCGGCGGCAATCCTGGGAGCAGCGGCGGCAGCGTTCCCAGCGATATCAGCGATCCATCCAATATTCCAGCGGAGCTACGCGATGCGATTCAAGACTACTTCGGGCGCTAGCGGCGATCTGTTCAACCCAGAATTTTTAGCGCGAATCGAGCGCTTAGCCTTGCGTTCACGCCGTAACTTGCGCGGTGGTTTGAGCGGCGAACATGCCTCACGCCGCCGCTTGCCAGCTCCAACATTTAGCGACCATCGCGCCTACAGCCCAGGCGACGATCTGCGCCACGTTGATTGGTTTGCTTATGCTCGCCATGAAGATTTGCATCTTAAGCTTGGTGAAACCGAGCAAGATATTAATGTAACCATTGCCCTCGATTGCTCAGCCTCGCTGGATTGGGGCCATGGCGAACTGCACAAAGGCCGTTATGCCTTGCGTTTGGCAGCAATGCTGGGCTACCTCGGCCTAACCTCAAACGATCAAACCACAATTTGGCCCTTCACCAGCAAATTAATCAAGCCATTTGGGCCGATGGTTAGTCGGGCGCGTGGCCCCGATATGCTGCGCTATTTGAGCAATTTGAACTGGGCTGAACAAACCTCATTCACCCCAATTACCCAAGCAGTTCGACGCAATGCTGGCGGCATGCTTTTAATTATTTCTGATTTATGGACGAGTGATTTAGAACCACTACTGCGAGCCGCTGCTCCACCAGTTTGGCAAGTTGTAATCCTGCATCTTCTACATCCCGAAGAAATTAAGCCGACCCTGACTGGCCCAGTCGAATTCGAAGATAGCGAAACTGGCCAAGTATTGGCGCTTGAGCTTGATCAACAAACGCACAAAGCCTATCGCGAAAAATTAGTACGCTGGGTACGCATGAACGAACAAGTATGTCAGCGCTATGGTGCAACCTATGCTGGCATCCGCACTGATCGTCCACTCGAACAAAGCATTCTACCGTTCCTGCGTCGGCGCGGCATTATTGGCCTATAACGTCAGAAGGCAACATAGCGATCAAGGGGAGATTTAACCCAGAGGAGAGGATGGTTATAGGCTTTGGACAATGGGCTATCGGAAGTTTATTGAGTATTGACCATGAATCCCAATAGCCAAAAGCCCATAGCCTCATCTTGGTGGTCTTCGCGCCTTTCGTGGTTTCAACGCTTCGTGCTCTTCGTGTCCTGTGTGGATCAACATCGCTGATCTAGCCATGATCGGCTATTGCTTATCGCGTTCGAAAAAACTACCATCGATCTATAGCATATTGGCTGTACTGATTCAGCCAAGGCTATCGTTTAGGAGGGTGGTATGAATTTACTCGAACGCTCAGGCGCTATCCTTTTGATAGGGCTGATCGGACTGTTTGCCGTCGCTATGCTTGTTGATCCTGGTAATGCCAATTCCGCAACGTCAACCACGCTTGTGCAAGCCAGCGGTGGGCCAACCGCAACTCCACCGCCAGAACCAGTTTTGCAATCACCAGCAGATAGTGCCATTTTGGCGCAACCGATTGCCCCGAATAAATGGACGTTTAATTGGCAAGGCCCACGCTGTGGTCACAAAATCTACCTCAATGGCCCAGGTGATCGAGCCTATATCTTCAATGGTAGTATGGGTTCTGGACCGCCACCATCGTCGTTTACCTATAGCTACGCCCAAACCCAAGCCCTGCCAGCCACTGCCCTAGACGAATGGAACTGGCATGTTGAGTACGATTGTGGTAGCTATCAAGGCCAAAGTGCCACCCGTAGATTCTCGGTCACGCCAGCCAATTTTATTTATTTGCCGTTTACGATTCGTTGATTGACGATCTGGCAAAGAAATGAAGGAAGAATTATGAGGGATGAAATCTATAATTTGGGCAATTCGTGAAATTCGTGGCTAAAAACTTAACCTTCGTGTTTTTCGTAGTTTCAATCAATCTTAGCACCCCAAAGCTTGATTAGCTGTTGACGATAGCGTTTGAGCAAGGCTTGTACAAGTTTTGGGGCATAGCGTTGCAAGCGAAACAGCAGCCGATCACTGGCACTCAGCACAATTTCGGTTTCGCCCGCCAAATAGCGCTGGATAATCTGTTCGCCGACTCTACTGGACTCAGCGAGTGGGAAGCGTTGGCCTGTTTGTTGGGCCATAGCCGCAGTAATGGCGGTTTTGGTGGCTGGGGGATAGGCCCGCACAACCTTGATGCTGGTTTCTGCTGTTAATGCCAAGCCCCAAGCCTCAAGCGCAGCTTTGCTCAGGCTATACAAGCTGGTTCCAGGCATGGCGACGCGGCTAACAGTGCTGCCAACAATCAACACTGTTTTAGGCAGTAGTTGGCGAGTCAGCCAAATGGGGTGTAGCAAATTGGTATTAAGGGTTGCAAGAATGGCTGATTCTGGCAGTTGATCAAACGCACCGCCTGTTAGCAACGCTGCATTATGAATTAGCAAATCGAGCTGAACATAACGTTGTTTGATTTGAGCGGCGAGGGCGGCAACCGCTTGACGATCGCTCAAATCACACACAATCGGCCAAGCTTGGCCACCAGCTTGAGTGATCAAGCTGGCCGTTTGAATCAGCGGTTCGCGGCGGCGACCAACTAAAATAATTGTTGCGCCATGTTTGGCCAAGGCCAGCGCCATGGCCTGACCAATGCCCGTGCCAGCCCCAGTAATTAACCCAACCATCGTGATTTCCTAGTAAATCAAAGCAACTGCACCTAAGGTAATGCCTGCACCAGAGCCAAGTAGCACTAAGCGGTTGCCACGCTGAATTCGGCCAGCCGCAACTGCTTCGGCCAAGGCCAAGGGCACAGATACCGAAACGCAATTGCCACGGGTGGCGAGATTGCTAATTACTTGATCAGGCTGAAAGCCCAAGCGTGCTTGCACTTGCTCGATCGCATGGCGGTTGGCTTGATGTGGAATAACTGCATCAATTTCACTATTTTGCCAACCAAGCTCAGCCAAAAATCGCTCAACAAATTGCTGCATTTCGCGCAAGACAAAGCGAAACGCCAACGGCCCCTGCATCATAAACCAATTCATGTCGGGCGTGGTATCAGCAGCGTTGGGATGTTGGGCCGTGCCGCCGCCACGCACCTGAATCAAATCGCTGCCATTGCTCCACGTGGCAAATTGGCTATGTTGCAGGCTGCTGCTGCCATCGCCGCGCTCCAATATCACCGCTGCCGCTGCGTCGCCAAACAGGGCCGTCGATTCCCATTCATGCGGATTGAGCGAAACTGAGGCCCGTTCGCTGCTGACTAATAGCACTCGTTGATAGACACCACTGTTAATTAATGGGGCTAACAATTGCAACGCCAGCATAAAACTCATACAAGTTGCATTCAAATCGAAGCAGGCACTACGGCCAACTGGTGCTTGCAAAGCGTTTTGCAATAAGGCCGCCGTACATGGAATCGCTTGGTGCATTCCAGCTGAAGCCACCACAATTAAATCGATGCTATCAAGCGCATAATTGGCGTTGGTTAGTGCTTGCTGGGCGGCTTGGGTGGCCATGGTCAAGGCAGTTTCAGCTCCAGCGTAACGGCGCTCACGAATGCCCGTGATCCGCTCAATTAAGCCTGGATCAACCCCAAAGCGCTCGGCTAGCTCGCTGGTGGTAACAATGGTGGCTGGTAAGTACGCGCCGATTCCGGCGATGCGCAGAGGAAATTGCATAACACTACCTCGTGTAATTTCAAAATCGTTGTTTTAGCCAAGCGATGGCCTTGGTTACGCCGTGCTCTTGGGCTAGTTGCGTCGCAAGTTGTTGCGTCACTGCGTGATAATCATCGCGCTCAATCAAGCTGCGCAGCAGGGTAGCCAGCTGCGCAATTTGCAATTGGTTGGCTGGCACAGGCGCTGGCCCCGCTTTGAGATCATACACCCGCCGACCCCAAAAGTATTGGTCGCCCAAAAATGGTGTGACCAAGGCGGGCTTGCCTGCGCCTAAGGCTGTGGCGGTTACGCCCGCCCCGCCATGATGTACGATCGCCGCTACCCGCTCAAATAACCAAGCATAGGCCAATCCATTGATTGCCAAGCAATTACTGGGTAAATTGCCCTGAGCCAAATCGCCCCAGCCTTGGTTGATAATCAAACGAACTTTGGCTTTTTTGCTGGCAGCAATCACTAATTGGCTCAATTGATTGCCGCGCTTTTGACCATGCAGCATGCTGCCAAAACTAATGGTGATTGGCGCTGAACCTGCTGCCAGAAAATTGTGAACCACCGCTGGCGCTTGCCAATCTGCTGCTGGCGCTAGCAACCAATAGCCAGTGATTGAGCCATCGTCGCGCCAATTTGCTGGCGGCGGAGCCACCAACGGGCTGTAGGCATACAAGCTTGGCGGCTGAAAATCGCGGCTCCGTTGCCAAAGTTGTCCGATGCTTAGGCTTGGGCGCTGCAATAGTTGCTGACGAGCCTGATTGAAGGCCATGCGTAAGACTTGCCATTGCAATTGCTCGGCCATGCGATAGCTCATTCGGCGATAGCTGGCCCAGGTTAATTGAGGCACAAAATGATGCGCGGTTTGGCTGCTAGAGCCATAAGGATGCAGATGCACCAACACCACTGGAATTTGTAAATGCTCGGCTAGATGCAGCGCAGGCCACATCCCTAAACTGGAAACAATTAAACAATCGGCAGTTTGACATGCCGCTAACGCATCAGCGATTAATTGATGAAGAATTGGTGGCGTTTGTTGAAGAAATTGTTTGATGATTGCGCCGCGACCTGCTGCCAAGCCCGCTGCCATCTGTTCAGGGTCGAGCAAGGCTGGAATTGAGCCAACCAACGGGGCAAAACGGCAGCCATAGCCTTCGACCAAGCTACGATAATCATGGGCAGCAGCGATAACGACCTGATGGCCCTCAGTTTGCAAACCCAGTGCCAAGGCGATAAACGGCTGCACATCGCCGCGCGAACCAAGCGCCAAAATGCAATAATTCATTGGCGAATGACCCGACGACGTTTATTAACTAAGCCATACTCGATTGGCTCAAAACCAATGCTCAGTTGGCAATTGGTACAACCATAATCAGCGAGATGTAGCTTAATCTGCTGCTCAACTGCTGCTCCAACAGCCACTTGATCGGCAAAATCCGCCAGCATCACGTTAATTGTAAGTTGATCGTCATGAGTTTGGGTGATTTGATATTCTTGGATGGCCGAATGCGCCAAGAGCATAGCGCGGCGCAAACTATCGGGGAAAATCGCTTGGCGTTGACCGTGGCAAGTGAAATAACACAGATCATCACGCCGCCCCTCGATTTGCTCAATCACTGCAAAGGCACTACCACAGGTACATGGCTGCGAACTCAAGCGCAACACATCATTTAAACGATAACGAATAATTGGCTGCGTCCGTCGCCATAAATCGGTGATATACGGCGTAACCCGCCCTTGGCCCAAATCCTCAAAATCGACTGCCACAATATCTTCTTGTAGGTGCAAATTGCCGTGAGCGCACGAAATCCCCAATAAGCCTTCGGTTGCTTGGTAGATTTGCTCAATTGGAATGTCAAAGTAGTTGCTGAGCTGTTGCTGTTCATCATTTGCCAAAGCATCGGCAACACTAATCATTCGTTCAGGTCGATGGCTAAGTTGGCCGTTTTGCGCCGCTGCTAGCAATTGCAGCAACAACGCTGGCGGAGCAACAATAATCGTTGGTCGATATTCATTCAGCACTTGAATGTGGCCTACTAAGGCTTGGGTCAAGTCAAAATAGCGAAATTGAATTAGCCGCCCGCCCAACTGCTGATAGAGATTGCTGTTAGCTCGTAGAAAAAAGGCAATTTTGGTTGGCTTGATTTGGTGTAAAGTGCGGCCTAAAATCGTGCCCGCCCACAGTAATTGCTCGGCGGCACTAACCAAAAATAAGCCGCGATACCCCGATGTGCCCGACGAAAGTCCGATCGTCAGATCGCCCAAGCGTGGCACGAAATCACGTTGTTGCTCGGCTTGTTGCGCTAAATCGAAGGCGGCGGCGGCTGGCACTTGCAACGTGTTGAATTCACGAAAATTGGCCATCATCAAGCTTTTATCAACGGCTGGCAAATTACGCCAATCGTTGAGGTTGTGGCCCTGCCAATGCTGGCGATAGAAGGCTGAATGCTGGGCAACCCACGCAATTAATTGCCGCGTTTTAGTAGCTTGAAAGGCAGGCAGGCGCTCGCCATTCAGGTGTTGCCAACGCCAACGCGCCTGCCCAAAATGATAGCCCATGGTCAAGACATCGCTGATGCTCACGCCGTCGCAACCTCGCTGGCATAGATTTCTGGGCAATGGCAGGGTACAATTAGCACCTCAGGGTAGGCTTGGGCAAAGGCGCTCAAACGGGCCAAGGTTGTGGCCATGGCCTTGGCATCATCGATCATAAAATAGATGATTGGGTGGGGCAGCACTTGCTCGCGAATTGCCCGCGAATGCCAAGCACCATCTGCTGCCAACAAGATTGGGCGCGAATTGGCGATATACATGCCGATTTGGCCGCGTGCATGGCCTGGCAACTCAACCAACTTTAATAAGCCATCGCCAAACAAATCGTGGGTGTTACCCAACGCAAACAGTGGTTGGTCGCGAAATTCATAAATTAAATGCAGCCGTTGATGCCAACCTTGGGGAAACAAACTGGGAATAATCCCGCGCCGCAAGGCGTTAATCCCTTGAACTTGGCTGAGCAATTCAAATGCTACTGCTGACATATAGATTTGGGCTTGGGGAAAATCGGCCAAGGCGGCTACGTGGTCGGCGTGGGCATGCGAAAGCACAATCCAACCAATATCGGCGGCACTCAAACCATAGCGTGGCAATTGATTGACTACTTCTAATTCAGGCGATAATTGCAAGGGCGTTGCCTGCCGATAGAGCGACCACGGCAATTGTTGAGTTGCGCTGATCATCGCTTGGCTATACCCAACATCAAACAAGCCCCAGCCGCGTTGGGGATGCTCAATCAAGGCCACAACTGCATGGCAATCGAGCATGCGGCGACTGCCATCGCGTAGCACATGAAATTCAGGCACGCGGCAAATTCCAGTATCCAGCAATATCACTTGCATTGGTTAAACTCCCTTGGTTGGTTGTTTAAGCGCGGCGATGGTCCGTTGAATCCCCGTTTCAAGGCTAACCAACGGCTGATAACCCAAATCGTGTTGGGCAGCAATCAGCGAGTGAGTTTGGCTGCGGGCAAGCGCCAAGACACTGTAGCGCGTCAGTAATGGCTCGCGCTGCGTCAGCAAACTGATGCTTTCCATGATTCGTGCCACCACCAACGCCATTGACAGGGGCATTGGTCGCAACTGGCTATTCAAGCCCAATTCCGCCAACACCCGCCGAATCACTGCCCACAACTGGGGATGTTCGCCATTGGTGATTGTATAACACTTGCCAAGCGCTGCCGGAGCCGTTAACGCCAACTCAATCGCATGCACCACATTGGCAACATAGGTCAAATCAACTAAATTCTGCCCGTTGCCAAATTGACGCAAGCGGCCAGCGCGGGCTGCGCTGATAATTCGCGGCAACAAGGCATTATCGCCCTCGCCAAAAATTGCCTTAGGCCGCAAAATCACGCTGGGCGTAGAATGTTTGAGCACCAATTGTTCTGCTTGCTGTTTGCTAGCCGAGTATAGCGAAATTGGCCGCGCTGGGTAAGGCAGCGTATCCAGCAAATCAAACTGATCGCGGCCATTGGAAAGAACGCTTGGTGATGAAATAAACACCAAGCGTCTAACCTGCTGCGCTGCACAACCTGCTAGCAGATTGGCTGTACCATCAACGTTAATGGTTTGAAAATCGCTACGACTGCCCCAAGGAGCCGAAAGTGCCGCACTATGCACGACCACATCACAGCCAGCGCAGGCCGCAATCAGCGCAGCACGATCTCGCAGATCGGCCTTGATTGGCTGAATGCCAGCAATCAGTAGTTGTGGAACGTGTTCCCAGCGGCGGCCCAAACCCAGCACCGTATGCCCAGCTTTTTGCAAAGCCAAAGCGGTGTGCGCACCCAAAAAACCGGTGGCTCCGGTCACTAAGATTCGCATTGCAATCTACGTCCCAAATTGGCGGTCGCCAGCATCGCCCAATCCGGGCACGATATAGCCTTGATCGTTCAAACGCTCATCAAGCGCCGCCAAATGAATCTCCACATCGGGGTGAGCGGTTTGTAAGCGTTCTACCCCTTCGGGTGCGGCGATTAACCCTAAGAATTTAATTTTGGCAGCACCCCAAACCTTCAAAATATCGACAGCCGCAACTGCCGAGCCGCCAGTTGCCAACATTGGATCGAGAATCAAACAGACATCAATATCCGGCTGGGCTGGTAATTTGTTGTAATAGGTGACTGGCTCAAGCGTGTTGTGGTCGCGATAGAGGCCCAAGTGCCAAACATGAGCGGTTGGCAAAAGGTCGATGACTGGTTCGACCATGCCCAAACCAGCCCGTAAAATCGGAATCAAGCCGATGCGTGCGCCGATGGCATGACCTTGCATGGTTGATAAGGGCGTTTGAATTGTATAGGGTGCGAGTGGCATATCCGCCGTCGCTTCATAGACCAGAAATTGCGAAATTTCACGCACCAATTCACGAAATTTCTTGGGTTCGCTTTCTACCCGGCGTAGTAAAGCCAATTTATGTAACACCAATGGATGTGACGATACATGCAAGCCCATAACACAACCTCATACTAAAAAACAGCAGATCGAGGCTATTGTATCCCATCTTGACAAACCCCTCTTAGGCGTGGTTAAATCAACCCGTCACATCGCACTTTCACTCCTCTCCATGGAAACGTCTTCTAGTACTTCCATCCCAACCCTAACCTTACCCCTGCATAGTAACAAAGAGTATTGGCATATCATAGACGGATACATCCAGTTGCGACCATAATAGGGTTGTCATTTTTCTAACGTCGATGCTTGCAATAAGGCCTACTAGAAAATATTTTTGTTCCATCTATATCAAATATTGACATTATTTGGACAAAACATCGACAACATCGACCAGTTGCACTGTACACAAAGGAGACGGCTATGGCGCTCGAAGGTAATTTTGCTGATATGCCATTAATTGACTTGATGCATGTATTTCATCATGGGCGCAAAACCGGTCGTCTCTTGATTGCAAATGCTCCATTCAAAGCGATGTTGTGGTTTTTCGATGGTGCGATCATCAATGCAGGGGTTGTCACCCAAAATGCTCACGAACGAATTTCGTGTGGCGAACAAGCAGTGTTTGATATGCTGGCTTGGGATGATGCCCAATTTGTCTTTTTGCCACCCAACCCACAAGAGTCGGTGTCGGTGCAAATTCAACGTTCGATCGATTGGTTGATTATCGAAGGCTTGCGCCGCCGCGATCAACCGCAACGTTTGGCGGGCACGACTAAACTCCAACCAACCTCGCGTTTACGTTTGGTGCCAATGTTGCGGCAAGCCAGCGATATTACCCTAACTATCGAAGATTGGCGCATTTTGAGCCAGTTGGTGCAAGAATTAAGCGTGGCCGAACTCGTCGAAGCCACAGGCTGGAATTACGATCAAACGCTCAAAGTGCTGCATCGTTTGATCGCCTTGAATTTGGTGGAGGTGTGTAGCGAGATTGTTGTTTCTCAGCGTTCGCTTAGCCCAGTTTTGATGGCTCCTAACCACGAACATATGGTTGAGAATCGGGTGCGTGGGTTGGTTCAAGCAATCAAAGCGCGGCTGCGTCGCACCAGCGCTAGTGCGTAGGAGTGACAATGGTCAATTATAAAATTGTGATCACGGGAGCATACGCGGCGGGGAAATCGCAATTTATTCGTACCGTCAGCGAAATTGATGTGGTCGATACTGATGTTCCCGTGACCCATGCCGAGGAGAAGGAACTCAAACATCATACAACGGTTGGTTTGGATTTCGGCACCTTGAGCATTGATGCCGAACAACGCTTGCTCTTATTTGGCACACCTGGTCAAGAACGTTTTGATTTTATGTGGGAAATTTTAGCCGAAGGTTGTTTGGGCTATATTGTTTTAGTGGATAGTTGCCGCCCCGCCCATTTTAACGAGACGATTGTTGTGTTGGAACGCTTTGCGGCCATGACCCCTGTGCCATTTGTGGTTGCCGCCACAAAACAAGATTTACCCGGGGCTTTGCCGCCAATGTATATTCGCCGCCGCTTGGGACTACCAACCGATATTCCGATCCTCGCTTGCATTGCCACCGATTATCCCTCAGTAAGCGATGTGATTAGTACTTTGCTTGATCGAATCGACGTTTTAGCCCAAGATTCTTCCTCCTCCTCTGAAAATCACAAGGAGCATTCTCATGGCTAGTCGTTCGGAACAAATTAATACTATCTTAGGCCAATTGGTCACAAACAATGGTAATGATATCAACGGGGCTGCATTAATTAGCTCCGATGGGATTTTAATTGGCTCGCGCATGTCGGCGGATGTGAATGCCGATCGCATGGGCGCAATCGCCGCAACCATGATGGGGGTTACCACCCGCGTGGTCAACGATTTGAAAATTGGTAAAGCCAATGAGGCAATTGTTAATGCTGAAAGTGGCTATCTCTTGGTTATGCCGGTGGCCGCTCAGATGATTCTAGCAATCATTCTGCGCCAACACGCCAATTTGGGCATGATTCGGATTGAAGCTCGTGAAACAGGTCGGGCCATCGCCGAACTGATGACCGCTTAATTCAAGGAGGTAGCTCATGGCAGATCGTCAAAGTTGGAGCGTGAAGGGAACCGCAATTCTGACCGAGTTGGTAAAAATGATGGATGTTTCGGCTGCTGAATCGCAATTACTCGGCAGTTTGCACGATAACGCCAAAGCGCAAACTACAGCCTTTACCGATGCTTTTTACAAACGCTTGCTTGGTCACGCCGCCACTGCTGAATACCTTGATGGAGTTTCAGTTGAACGCTTAACAGGCATGCTCGGTATGTGGTTTAGCGATCTGTTTCGCGGCAATTATGATGAAGCCTATGCTCAACAGCGCCTGAAAATTGGCGAAATTCATGTACGGATCGGCTTGCCTGTGCGTTATCCTTTGGCTATGCTCGATGTGATTATGCCATTCGGCGAGCAAGTTGCCGCCACCAGCAGTGACCCTGCCAAAGCGATGACTGCATTTCGTAAAGTATTAGCCCTCGATGTTGCCCTCTTTAATCAAGCCTACGAAGATAACCAATTGTCGCATTTGGCCGATTTGGTTGGCGGCGAGCGCCTAGCGCGTTTGTTGCTGGCTGGTCAATAAGTTGTGCCTACTTCAATTCCGCTGTTGTAACGCCCGAATGTTCATCAGACAACCGGAAAAATCCCAAATTAAATCGTCGTGATCGAGGCGTAAGCGCTGTTCACCAATGTTTACCTCTATCTGATTGAGCAGTGGGATAAGTACAAATGTGCCCTGTGGCGGCGTATTACCATCGTGTAAGCGCCGCCGCACCACGTTCATGCCCTCGCTGAGTAATTGTTGGCTCAGTTGTTCAAGCAAGCTATCACCTAGCCAGAGATCACTGATCTGTTTGGCATGAATTAGCTGTTGCCAATTAGTGCTGATGAAGGTAATGCGCCGAAAACGCTGGGCTAGAATTGGCTGGGGCAATGTTTGCAAGGCTCCAACTTCGAGCCGCCAATAATGTTCGTGGGCACGCGGATGCTCAGGTTGTTCGGGGATAAGTTGGCTGCGCGTGGCTTGGCCGACATGCTCAATTGGCGCATACCAGCGAATTTGACCACCCTCAGCACCAAAGGCTTTGGTTTGATACCATGCCAAGATGCCAGCAGCCATGCGGCGTGGAGCATGAGCCAACGGAACACGATACCAGTGCTCTTGTTGAATTCGCTGCCAATCGGCGTGGTTATTCAAAACTGCGACTAAAACAGGGGTGTTGGCCTCAGGCATATCTTACTCCAGATCAAGAATCTCAGGCGCGAAGCGTTGTACATCGTTGCGTGCCCGTTCAATTGCCAAATCACCAGCTTTAACCTCAAGCATCAAATCATACTCACGCTGATAGGGCAAACGTAGCAGGCTGATCAATTCAAATGGATTGGCCAAATCGCTATGTTCATGCCAAGTTGGCAGTAACAATTGTTGGCGCTGCCCAAGCCGAATTTCGGTTCGCGGTGAGCTAAAATGCACTTTGGGCTTGCGCTGAATTGGCCATGTTGCCAAGGCATAATTTAAGGCTTCAGCATTATTCAATTGAGCTGGATTATAAAGTTGATGATGCAGCCAATCGAAAATCACTGGAACGTTGGTTTGGGCATGAATATGCAAGGCATCAAGCAAACTCCAGACCCGTCCATCAGCTTCAAGTGCTAAAACATTGATCACCGCTGGATCAAGTTGTCGCAAACTAGCAACGCTTTGGGCTAAAGCACTTGCCCGATCGCCATATTGAGCCCCAATATGCACCACAATCACCGGATCAGCACTGCCCAAATTGGTTAAATAGGCTGCGGCGCTCGTGAGATAATTCAGCGCATACTGGCGAATTTGTCGATCATGGCTGTTGAGCAGCACATTGCTTGGCACATGGTAGGTTAGGCGAATCTGAGCTTGTTGGGCATAATTGCCGATTAATCGGAATTGCTCGGCGGCTTCGGGCCAGGTATTCAGCAATTCGTAAGGCCAAGCAGGCAAGCGATAACAATGAATTTGTTGTTGTTCCAGATAGCGCAGCACATCGTAAAGATACAAGACCCATTGGCTTAGCTGCTGCTGGTTGGGTGCTTGCAAATCAGGGCGTTTGAGAATCCGGCCACTCAGGCCCAGATAACGCATGGGTAACTCCACAAAGGCTAGTTTGGGTGAAGATTTCCAGCCTTTGTGGAATGGATGCTATGCAGAACATAGCTGGTAAATCTATTCACTCACTGTATTTAGATACAAAACATGGCGATTTTTCGCATGCAAGCATGGGTAATTTGCGAAATTGGCTGAAAGTTGCATAATTATTCTTTGGATGATGCGCCTAACTAGGAGCAGGTGATGGTCACAACTACCCAGCGATTTCAATTGTTGGCCTTCGATTTAGATGGAACCTTGGTCGATTCGGCTCAAGGAATTGTCGATACCGTGAATCAAGTGCTGGCAGAACATGGCTTTGCAACCGCTGCCTATAATCATATCGCCCCGTGGATTGGCTTGCCATTACAGATCTTTTGGGAGCGCTTGACTGATTTTCAGCCTGAAAACTATGGCATATTGACTGAGCGTTATCGCACGATTTATCGTGAAATTGCGATTCCGAGCAGTCGCTTGTTTGCAGGCGTGGCCGAAACCATCGATCAACTCAAATCGGCAGGCCATCGTTTGACGATTGCTAGCTCAAAAATCACGCCAGTGAGCAGCGCGGTGCTGCGCCAAGTTGGCTTGTTTGACTATTTTGATTTGCTGATGGGCAACGATTCGGTCAGCCAACCTAAGCCTCACGCTGAGATGTTGGCTAAAACCTTGGCCTATTTTGGGCTGAATCCAACCCAAGCCTTGATGATTGGTGATACCACGCACGATATTACGCTTGGACATAATGCCCACGTTGCCAGTTTGGCGGTTACGACTGGCACCCATGATCTGGCAACATTAACTGCCGCCCAGCCACTGGCAATTTTGGCGCAACTAAGTGAACTGCCTGCTTGGTTGGCGCAACCAGCCTGAATGGTACAATAACAACATCTCAACTTCTGGAGGATTGTATGCCACAATATAAAAATCGCATGTATCGTAAGGAATGGCTCTCGGAACGCCGTAAATTGGCGCGAGCTTTGGAAGGCCTCGAACACAACTGGGATCTTGAGGCCGAAGGAATTGTCTTACCAACTGACGATGATGGTACTACCTTGACGGTTGAGCAGCTGCGCGAACGGATTGCCGACCTTGATGGCAAGCTTGAGCGTTATCCTAACCCGCAAAAATAGGCCGATTTTTGAGAGTCAAGGTTCCTTTACCCCCTGGTAGATTGTTAATAATGGTTGGGTGGAATTCGTAGCCGATTTGCATGCCCTCACCCGCGAGGCGAGGGGGAATCATCCGATCATGACCATTGGCATGCCCCTCGCCCGCCGCAGTGGGAGAGGGGTTGGGGTGAGGGCATGAATAAACCTTTAATAAAAGCTACTTGCGTTCGGCCAATCACAGCCGTATCATGGTTTATGGCGGCGACTGTTGATCGATGGGATGAACAGCGGCGACCAACCTAAGGAGTAATCAACGATGATTCGTACCCTCGTGCATGCCAAAATTCACCGGGCAACCGTGACTGGTGCAGACCTCAATTATGTTGGTTCGATAACCATTGATGAGGATCTGTTGGAAGCAGCCGGAATTTGGCCATTTGAGCGGGTTCAGGTAGTCGATGTCAATAATGGAGCACGCCTCGAAACCTATGCAATTGTGGGCGAACGTGGCTCAGGCACGATTCAACTCAACGGTGCAGCGGCGCACTTGGTCAATGTTGGCGATTTGGTGATCATCATGGCGTATGCCCAAGTTGATGCCAAGCCCGAAGAGTGGGAGCCAACCGTGGTGTTTGTGGATGAACAAAATGCGATTACCGAGGTTAAGGCCTTGTTTCCAGTTGGTGGTCGCTAGTTGTTGTGAGGAGCGTGCCATGGATTGGGTTTTGCGACCCATCCATGGCCTTTTTTTATGACGTTACTTGCTGTTGCTGATGCTCAAGCGGCGATTCTTGAGCGCATGACCACCCTTGCCAGCGAACGAATCGACTTAACTACTGCCTTAGGCCGCGTGCTGGCTGAGCCAATGTACGCCGACCGCGATGCACCGCCATTTGCCAATTCGGCCATGGATGGCTATGCGGTGTTGGTCGCTGATTTGAACAATGCCAGCGCTGATAATCCGGTGGCGTTGCAGATTATTGAGCGGGTGGCGGCGGGTGCTGTGCCACAACACCAATTGCGAGCTGGCAGCGCTATTCGGATTATGACCGGGGCGCAAGTGCCTGCCAATGCCGAGGCAGTTGTGCCATTTGAAGAAACCGATGAAGGCCAACCCAATGCCCAAACCGAAGTTGTGCGCATGTTTCAGCCAACTCAGCATGGCAACAATATTCGGCCTGCTGGCGAAGACATGCAAGCTGGTAACTTGGTTTTGGCGGCTGGTCAAGTGTTGAATGCTGGCAGTATTGGGGTTTTGGCAACGATTGGTGCTGCGCAAGTGCCAGTCTTTCGCCAACCACGAGTGGCGATTATTGCAACTGGCGATGAGTTGGTTGATGTGGGTATTGAGCCAAACGCAGGCCAAATTCGCAACTCGAATGGCTATGCTAATGCCGCCCAAGTGCGTGAAGCAGGCGCAATTCCAATAATGTTGCCGATTGTGCCCGATAATGCTGCTGCCTTGCGAGCAACTTTAGCTCAAGCCGTCGCTGAAGCCGATGTATTATTAACTTCTGGTGGCGTGTCGGTTGGCGATTACGATTTGGTCAAGCAAATTTTGAATGAAGTTGGTAAACTGGAATTTTGGCGAGTGCGTATGCGCCCAGGCAAGCCCTTGGCTTTTGGTTCGATCGATGGCAAACCAATTTTTGGCTTACCTGGTAATCCAGTTTCGGCCATGGTTTGTTTTGAGTTGTTTGTACGCCCAGCTTTACGTAAGATGGGCGGATATCAACAATTGCTGCGACCGAGCGTTTGGGCGAAGTTGCTTGATGCCGATTTGGAAAGCAATGAGCGTCGCCAATATCTGCGGGTGATCGTTAAAAGCAGCGCTACTGGCCTGACTGCCGAATTAACTGGGGCACAAGGTTCGGGCTTGGTTAGCTCGATGGCCCGCGCCAATGGTTTATTGATTGTACCCGAGGCGGGACAGGGCATTAATCGTGGTGAATTAGCCGAAGTTGTGTTATTTGGGGAATTGCACTAGTTGAGGGAGCGTCGCGCATGCCGTTTGAGTCGTTTCAAGATCTGATAACAATGCTGGTGGTTATTCTCGTGCTCCAAGTGAGCTTGGCATTGTTGTTAATTGGCGTGCGCAAATGGCGACCAACGCGCTATCAACGCTATCCGCGCATCAGTCTGCCGCCAACCAACGACGAGCGCCATCAATTTCAGTTGTATATGTCGGGCGAAGAGCTGTTTCCGGCCATGCTTCAAGCGATTGAATCGGCGCAGCGCTTGATTTTGCTCGAAACCTTTATTTTCAAGGGCGATGATTTAGGCCACAAATTTCGCGAAGCTTTATTGCGCAAAGCACGCAATGGCGTGGCCGTCTATGTGATTATCGATGGGTTTGCCAACTTGGTGGTTCCGCGCAAATTCAAGAAGTTCCCGCCCGAAATTCAACTGTTGAGCTATCCGGCTTTTCCGCGTTTATCGCAGATTTTCGATATTGGTTCGTATGCGCGTGACCATCGCAAACTGTTGGTGGTTGATAACGAAGTGGCTTTTATTGGCGGCTACAATTTGGGCGAATTGTATCGTACTGAGTGGCGCGATACCCATGTGCAGGTGCGTGGCCCGATTGTCAGCAATTTGGCCGAAATGTTTGCTTCGCAGTGGAACCGCTATCGTCGCCGCCTAACGCGCTTGCACATCGACCTCGATTTGGAATGGCAATCGACAGTGCGGGTGCAACGCAACGACGCTGGCCGTTTGGTTTTCCCAATTCGTTCGATGTATCTTGATGCAATTGAACGGGCTGAACGCTTTGTTTACATCAGCAACGCCTATTTTATTCCTGATCGGGCGATTTTAGAGGCATTAGTAATGACCGCACGGCGCGGGGTTGATGTGCGAATTTTGGTTCCAGCTGAATCGAACCATGTGCTAGCCGATTGGCTGGCACGCCATTATTTTGAATTTTGCCTGCGCCATGGGATTAAGATTTTTCTCTATGAAAATGCCATGATTCACGCCAAAACCGCTACGATCGATGGAATTTGGTCAACGGTTGGCACGGCCAATCTTGATCGGCTGAGTTTAGCGGGCAATCATGAAATCAATCTAGAAATTTATAATGCGGCCTTCGCCGAACGAATGCAAGAAATTTTTGCCTGCGATATGGCCAATGCCCGTGAATTAACCTTGGCCGAATGGATTAAGCGCCCATGGTATACCAAGGCCGCCGAATTGGTGCTCTCGCCGTTATGGCCAATTTTGTAGAAATGGAGCAAGCATGCTCAAACGCAACGAATCTTTAGCCTTTGGCCGTCCATTTTTGATTACGGTGATTGCGATTGGCTATGTATTAACCGCAATGTTGGAAGTTGCGGTTGCCTTATATGGACGAGTGCCTGCATTCCTTGAACAATTTATTTTGTCTGATGATCCGTTTTTGCTGATTGTGACGGCATGTTTTCAAGTAATGATGGGTTTGGCACTATTTCAAGGCTGGCGGGTGATGTGGTGGGTGGTGATTGGCAGTGCCTATCTTTCAATTGGCAGCTATATTTTGGATGGCTTGTTGGGTGAGCGCTGGGCTTGGGGTGGCATGTTGTGGAATGTGGTTGTGCTGGCCTATATGAATTCGCGCGATGTGCAGGCCTTTTTTGGGCGTGAAGTCTATTATTGAGTTTGCAAGGCTTGAGTGATCAAGTGCTCATCAGTTTCATGCTGCTGCAAAAAATCACTCAAATGTGGGCTTTGTCGCCAGCGCAAGGCCATGGGCGCGACCGCTTTGATATCGTTGGGGGTGGCACGAACGCGATCATCAGCCGCCGCCCGCGCCCGCGCCGCCTCAAGCAACACAATTTCGGCACGATGCGAAGGGATTGCCAATTGGGTGATGACCTGCATGGCATAGCGTTCGGCAGTTTTGGTCAAGTGAACTTTGGGCAAGAGTTCGCGAGCTTTGAGCACATCGAGGCGTAATTGGGTGGTAGCTTGGGCGTAGGCCATGCGAAAGGCTGTACGATCTTGGCGAAAAGCGATCGCACGACGATAAATTTCCAAGCGTTCGCGGGCATTTGGCAGTGGCCCAACCCAAACCCGCAAACCCAGCCGATCCAAAATTTGCGGGCGCAGCCGACCCTCTTCCGGATTCATCGAGCCAATCAAAATCAAGCGACTTTGATAAAGCTTGACCATTGCCCCACGCCGCACGAAGGTTTGGCCTTGGGCGGCTGCGTCGAGAATTGCATCAACAACGGCGTGATCAAGCAAATTAATCTCATCAACATACAGCAAATTATGATTTGCCCGCGCCAAAACCCCTTCTTCGAGCACTACCCGCTGTTGTTCGATTGCAACCCGTTCGTTTAAACCACCAACCACATCCTCTAGCCGAGCGTTGAGGGGCAGCTCGATCAAGCGCATCAGATCATCTTTGAGCCGTGACTCGCCCCGCGCCAAAAAATCAAGGCAGGTTGGACAAAGATCGCTCTCGTCATCAGGGGGGCAATTATTCTCGCAGCGCGAACGTTTGACCAAGGGCATAATATCAAGCAAGCCACGCACGGCGGTGGTTTTGCCTACACCGTAGGGGCCACTTAACAAAACCCCACCCACCGCTGGATTGACCAAGGCCAAGGTGAGCGCCGTTTTAAGCTCACGCTGGCCGACAATTCCGAGCAGTGGATAGGGCAATAGCTCATTCATGGGGCGCTTTATTTCTCGCTAACGCTGCGGGTAGCCGCAAAAATTTCGAGAATCTCAGTGATGGCCTGTTCGCGTTCGCCCTCGTTGGGTGAGCGAATTGCATTCGTCACGCAAGTTGAGAGATGGCGTTCGAGCACCAAGGCATCGACTTTTTCGAGGGCACGTCGGATAGCCAATGTTTGGCGCAGCACGTCAATACAATAGGCATCCTCTTCAAGCATGCGTTGAACGCCACGCACATGGCCTTCGATGCTTTTGAGTCGTCGCACTAATGCTTCAGTTTGTTCATCGATCATGAACTAGCCCTACTACGCCGCTTCTGCCGCAGCTCGCGCTTCGTTGACTGGCCGCTTTAAGAAGGCGTGAAGCACCTTGTTAAATTGAGCTGGCTCGTCGAGGAACGGAAAGTGGCGACTTTCAGGCATCACAAACACCTGAGTATTGGCCATATCGCGCTGCAAGAAAATATCGGCCTGATTGGGATTAACAATATCGTCGCGAGCACCATGAATAACGAGGGTTGGAATCGTCAATTGTTCAAGTTCAGGCCGTAAATCGGTGCGCATCATTGAGCCAACTGCGCGGCGCAAACTCTCTTCGGTGGGCTTGACACTATCGTCGAGAATTTCGCCATAGGCCGTATCGTTGACATTGCCTAAGAACCAGCGAAACAAAAACTTGGTGACGACTGGCACTCGCGCCATAGCTCGCGAAACATACTGATTATCGGTGAGTTTGAGCAAGCCTGAAAGCGATGTACCAACGATCGGAGCACCAATCGCCGCAACTCGGCTAATCCGATTGGGGTGGCGGATTGCAGTTTTGAGCGCGACCATGCCGCCCATGGAGTGGCCGACCAGCGGAACCTTATCGATGCCCATCGCATCGAGAAATCGAATCACTTGATCAGAGAAATTGGTAATGCTAATGCTCTTGGCAGTACTCGTTTTATCTGAATCACCAAAACCCCAAAAATCGAACGAATATGTGCGGAAATCTTTGGAAACGAATTCCATCGTCGGCATCCAGTATCGCCACGAACCGAGCCAGCCGTGGAGAAATAGGACTGGACGACCACGCCCAAAGGTCTCGTAATGCACAACTTGGTCATCAATGACGATTACGCTCATGGTGATGCTCTCACGTTGCAGACTGCTGTCAACCAAACTATACCATACCGCCTAAAGCTCGGCAACGCAGGATTGCCAGCAACAATCGGTTCACGGTTGAGTGGTCGCTGTAGTGTACCCGTGATAGCACGTTTATGTCAATTCTCAAAAGTAGGATCTACAAGGGGGACTTCTGGGTCAATTGTAGGTTGGGCTTGTCGGGTAAAATGGCAGTCTGTGGTATTTCCCAAGAGGTGAGTTGGATGCCAGATTTTCGTGCTCAGATTCAGCAATATATTCGTGAACACGCTTTGCCAATCGATAAATATAGTCATCAGCCACGTTTGTATCAATTAATTTTAGCTATCGGCCAAGGCTTGAGCTATGATGATGATGTGGTCTACGCCGCTGCTTGGTTGCACGACTTGGGCGTGTTTATCGGCCATCGTCCAAGTGATCTTGCCGCATTGGCGGCTTGGGATAATGTGGCCTATGCCTTGGAAAAGGTTCCGGCTTTATTGCAGCAATGGCAGTTTCCGCTTGAAAAAATTAAGGCAGTGTTGACAGCGATTGCCCAACATAGCCCGCAGCAAACGCCAACGAGTATTGAAGCAAGTTTGTTGCGCGATGCTGATATATTGGAGCAACTAGGGGCGGTAGCAATCTTGCGAATTGTCAGCAAAGTTGGGCGAGATACGCGTTATCAAACCTTTGATCAAGCTTTGGCGACGTTAGAACATAATGTGATGCAGTTGCCGAGCCAACTGCATTTGGCCAATTCGCAACAACTGGCTCAAGCGCGAATTGCGGTGTTGCAGCAATTTATTACGGCTGCCCAAGCCGAATCGCAAGGGCAGCCGTGGTGATTTAGGGCTGTTTGAAGTTTTTGAGCCAGTAGACCATAGCGGCGGCCAAGCCAACGCCTAGCACTAAGGCGATGCTAAACCAGAGTAACAATGATGGTTCAGGCTCTGCAATCGTAACTGACACAGGCTGAACTACTGGCGGCTGCTTAAGCTCTGGCTGCTCCAAATCGAGCGTATCGGGTGATGACGTATCGTTTTGCTCAAGCAGCGGGTTATTCAAGGGACTGCCAGCCATAGCGGTGGCTTGCTCAGCGCTCATGCGGGCCATATCAGCAGTATCGCTGATTGGGATTGAGCTATAGGCCATGGGCGTTGGATAACCCTCAATCATCGCTGGGGCTGCACCACCAACCATTGGATGCATGCGTGCCATATCTTCGGCATCTGCGGTGGTTGGCTGATCTGGATCGGCTGGGCCGCTATCGCTCCCCGCGCCCATGGGCGGAGCTTCCGCAGTTATAGCATCGTTTTCAGTTGCCATGTGTTCTGATACACCATTGGCGGCTTGCGGATTTATGCTGTCGGCTACTGGAGCCATGGTCATCGATTGCTCGGTTTGATTCGTCAGTTGTAAACCAACCGTGAGCATTAAGGCAAATGCCCCAACCACACCGACCCAACGCATCCAACCGCCGAGCCAGAAGCTGCGTTTGGGGGCATGAATTGCTGGATCGAGGGTAAAGCTACGGGGTGGACGCACAGGCGGGAGTTCTTGCAACAACGCCTGGATCGAGCGCAACTCGTCAAATTCCGCAGCTAAACCATGGTCGTACTCAAGCTGTTGATCCAGTTGAGCTTGCTCGGCGGCGCTAAGCTGACCATCAAGGGCTGCCGAAAGAAGTTCTTGTTGTTGTTCAGATATTGGTGTCATTGCATACCCACTTGTGTAGTCATATCACGCTTAACGTTCGGCAGTTGGCAAAAGTTCCCGACTTTTAAGATAATCGCGTAACTTTGCCCGTGCGCGACTGAGCCGCGATTTGACCGTCCCCAGTTGGGTATCAGTAGCCGCCGCGATTTCTTCGTAGGCAAAGCCTTGAATATCACACATAATTAATACTGCGCGTTGATCTTCGGGCAAGGTTGCCAAGCCTGCTTGAATCGCTGCCTGTAACTCGCGATTGATCATATGCTGATCGAGCGGCAACGATTGATCCTCGAATTGCTCGCCTGGGCTATCATCATCGCCAGCTAACAATTGATCCATCGAGGTGGTACGGCGGCGTTTTTGCGCTCGTAGCACATCGTAGCATGCATTGGTGGCGATGCGCAGCAGCCAAGCGGCAAACGAGCCTTCGCGAAAACGCTTGATCGCCTTAAATGCTGAGATAAAGGTATCTTGCGCCACATCGGCAGCGCTATCGCTATCGCCAAGCATTCGATATGCCAAACCATAGACTCGCCCTTCGTACATGCGCACTAATTGATTAAAGGCTTCAACGTCGCCATCCTTGGCGGCGCTAACCCATTGTCGTTCTGCATCGGTCATGCAGGCCATTCCCCCACACCCATAACGGGTTCTGCTCCAAAAGGTGGTCGGAAGCAATAGCCCATATCATAGCATATCAACCGCTCATTCGTTAGTATCAGGCCCCAAGGGTTTGCGCAACAGGTCAAGGAATAACTGGGCGGCGTTGGTAATATGGCGGTCGCGATGATGCACGACGTTATAAACGCGGCGGGTTGGCACATTGGCTAAATGAATTTGGCGCAAACGGCCAGCCGCTACTTCGCGCCGCACGGCCATGGCTGGCACTAAGGCGATGCCCAAGCCAACCTCAACCGAACGTTTGATCGCCTCTAAATTGCCTAGCACAATTGGTTGTTTGGGGCGAATTTGCTGGGCGTTGAGCAATTCACTGACGCTGGCTTGCAAGGCTGAACCTTCCTCGCGTAAGAGCATGCGTCGCCCGTGTAAGGCCTCGATATTAATCTGTTTCAAGCGTGCCCATGGGTCATCAGGGCTGACAATCACGACCAATTCAGTCGTCAAAAACGGCATAATGATCAATTGGGTATGCACAATTGGCGAGCCAACCAAGGCCAATTCAAACTCGCCTGAAATGACTTGAGCTAGCAATTGTTCAGTGTTGCCAGTGCCAATATGTACCACAAACTCAGGGTGTTCCCAGTTGAAACGTTGCAGCAAATCGGGCAGGGCATAGGTTGCCAAGGTATTGCCAACGCCCAACAGTAAGGTGCGTTCGCTTTGACCAGCGGCGGCTCGCACCGCTTGCTCGGCAATCCGTTCGAGGGCAATCATTTGCTCGGCATGCGGCAAGAGCGCTCGCCCAGCCGCTGTTAGCTCGATTCCTCGGCTTAGCCGCTCGAACAAACTAACGCCTAATTCGCGCTCAAGGGTCTGAATTTGCTGGCTCACGGTCGGTTGAGTTAGATCAAGTTGCTCGGCAGCCCGGGTAAAATTGCGACTTTGAGCTGCTGCCACAAACATCCGTAATTTTTGTAAATCCAACATACGTGTTCTCGCTGTGGTGATTGTGGCCTGCACTGTAGCATAAGTTTAAGCCGATCAAAAATCGCAGCACCTTAACGATGCTGCGATAGACACTTGATTGGTGATCAACAATTAGGGATGAATGTACTTGCGTTCTTTGGTGACTAAGCGGCCATCGCCAGCGTTGACCTCGACCTTGAGCATAATTTCGTCGCCAGTGTTATAGCTGTCAGGAATGTTGAAACTGGCGCGATATTGGCCCGAAACTTCTTCGGCGACTTCGCCATAAAAACTGCTAAGTTGCTCTTTTGAAGGGGTTTGGTAGATCATGGCTTTGGTATCGCGCTGCAAATCCTCCAACAATTTACCATCAAATTCAGGGCTGGTTAGGCCGATGATGTAGGTTGGAATTTTGGCTTTATTGGCTTTGGTCACGATGCTGTCGTAATTATCGCCTTTGCTGGCAGTATCAGCGCCATCAGAAATCAAGACGATGAAGGTTTGGCCTTTGGCACGGCGCAATTGGGTATAGCTGATCGCCAATGCATCGTAGATCGCGGTTTGGCCTTCGGGTTTAAGCTCGGTGATACTTTGGCGCACTGCTTCAATATCATCAGTTAGTGAATGGTCAACCGTCACCAACGTACCAAAGTGAATCAAGCCAACATTGGCGTTTGAGGGCAGATGATCGAGAAAATCGAGGGCCGCAATTTTAGCTGCATCAAGGCCGCCATCGGTTAAACCCTCTTTGCTTGGCCCCATACTCCCGCTGGTATCCATGACCAACATAATATTAAGCGGATCTTTGACCCGTGAGAGATTGACCCATGAAAAGCCTTCGATCGGATTATCATTTTGAAAGACACTCACATTTTGGCGTGGTACATCGGTTATGACACCAGTTGGGCGCATGACGCTCAAGTACATATCAATTTCAGGGAAGCGGGTATCGTCAATCCGATTAATTTCAACCCCATCGATATCTTCTAGCTGCATCAAACCATTGCTCGTATTGCCTTGGTTAAAATCGGTAGTTTCGCCATTGGCTTCGGCTGTTCCAAACGAGGTATTTGGTACGGTATCGCGGCGCGACAAAGCATAGATTACCAACCACATAATTGCTGCGGTTGCGATTGCGCCCGCCAGCCACTTCAAGTGGGAAGGCTTCTTTTTGGCAACTGGGGTAACTTTGCCCGATAACCAATCTTGGATTTGCTGACCAAGGTCTTGGGCGCTTGGGCGTTGGCTGGGGTTAGCGGCAGTAGCTCGTTGCAAAATGCTGCGTAGCGTGCCATCAATTGCTGGTAGCATTGCCAAAGGGTTGCCTTGTGGGGCAAATTGACCACTAAGCATCCACGCGATCAATGCTCCGATGTAGTAGATATCGCATTGAGGGCTGGGCTGTTCGTTGACTGGCAAGAGTTGGGCTGGAATTGGCCCAGCCTTTTGACCAGCACTGGGATCAATTTTTGGCACGATTGTGCCTTGTGAACCAAGATCAAGCAGGCTTGGCCCATACAGATTGCTGGCAGTGAGCGCGGTGCGTTGGCGATGATTGAATTCAGCAGTTTCAATTAAGCCTAAGGCATATTGGGCCGCAACCTGCGCTGGCAAACTTCCGGCTGTATCCAATAGTTGTTGGAGCGTCAACGACTGCACATCTAAAATTGCTACTTCGCTACCAGCTTGGTCGGCAATCTGGACGACCATTTGTTGTTTGCGCAAGGCATCAGGAATGCGGCTTTCCCACCAAACGAGGTGCGGAATGCCCGATTTTTTGGCCATAAAAAAACGACGATGGGTCGATTGCTTGCCACAAGGGCCAATCATTTCAAATGGCACAGGCAGCGATGGGTAGGTTAACGTAGACATTGCCTCTACACTTTCTACATTTATTTCGTATCAGGGGAGATTTTTTCTCAAAGGCGATTATATCATGCTATGCAAGCCCCCTAGCTATGCGATAATACTGCCATGAAGAAATTTAAACGCCCAAAAATTGTAACCTTGGCAGTCCGCCTCACCATCACGATGGTGGCGGTTAGTGTCTTGCCATTAGCATTAATTGCATTAATTATTCTATTAGGTGTCCGCATCAGCGAAGCTGATCGCCGCAGCTTAGAATTAAATAATCAGCTTGAATTGTATGTAGCCTTTGCTGAGCAATTGATTGCCAGCGATGGCGATTTGCAATCAGCTAGCAATATTTTGTTGAGTCGGCCAGTTGGGAGTGGCGATGGGGCAATTCGGGTGTTTGGCAGTGCGGGCCAGATTTTTGGGGCCAATGGCTCAAACTCGGCTTTTCCCAGCCGTGCTGCCGCCAGCCAATTTGTGACCAGCATTCCAACCGTGTTTGTGGCCGAGACCCGTGGTCGGCGCTATGTGGCGGGCCAAGTCCGTTGGCAGCAAAAAGTTGTGGGGGTGATTGAGGTTTCGCAAAGCGTCGAAGATGAAGATCGCTTGTTGCGAGTGTTGATTCGTTTTGTGTTTATTTCGATTGGTTTGGCCTTTGCAGCGGCCTTTTTAGGCTCTTCGTTGGTGGCCCGTTGGTTAGCCCGTATGATTGGTCAATTGCGTGAAACGGCTGAACAAGTGGCTGATGGTGATTTAACTGAACGGGCACTTGAACGTGGCCCATCCGAAATTGTGCAATTGGCGCGTTCAATCAATACCATGACCGACCAACTAGCCGAGCGTTTATCGCGGATCGAGCAGCAATCTGAGGCTCAGCGGCGCTTTTACCGTGATGTTTCGCATGAATTGCGCACCCCAATGATGGCCTTGGGCGGCTATTTGGAAAATATCGAGGATGCCGAGAACGCTGATGAACAAGCTCAATCGATTCGGGCAATGCAGGCCGAAATTGCCCGTTTGGCGCGTTTGGCCGATGAGCTTTTGCGCAATGATGCTCAGCCCAGCTTGACCCTTGGCCCCAAACAAACCCTCGATCTTGGTGCGATGATCCACGAATTGGTGCAGAATTTGAGCGGGCGGGCACAACGGAGCGGCGTTGAATTATTGGCCCAAGTTCCGCCGCGTCCAATTGTGGTCGAGGCTGATCGCGACCGTTTGAAGCAGGCTTTATTAAATTTGTTTGATAATGCTTTACGGGCCACCCCACCAGGCGGCCAAATTAGCATGCGCGTCAGTTTGACCGCCGATCAGGTGGTGATTGATGTGCAAGATACTGGCGAAGGGATTCCGACCGCCTTGCGTGAGGCAATTTGGGAACGGGGCGTGCGTGGTGCTGAAGGTGGCTCAGGCTTGGGCTTGGCAATTGTCCGCACAATTTTGCGTGCTCATGGCGGTGAAGCTATGCTAATTCCTAGTGAGCAAGGCGCACATATTCAATTACGCCTGCCAATTGATGGGTAATGCTGGAGCGATTTTGATTCAACATCTCATAACTGCTGCCGATTGCCAACGTTGCTATCAGGCTATGCTTGAGCGTTATCCACTTCAGCGCTTAACCATCAACCGCCACACATGGGAGTTTTGTGATACTGGTGGCGATTTGCCTGTGTTGTTGATTTTGCCTGGTGGTTTGGCCCGCGCTGATCTAGCTTTTCGTTGGTTGGCCCGTGGCCATCAACGCTTTCGGGTGATTAGCCTGGCCTATCCCAACACGATTGGTAAGCTCGCAGATTTAGCAGCCAAGCTACAAGAATTATTTGAGCATTTGCAGCTTGAGGCAGCTTGGATTGTGGCTGGCTCGTATAGCGGTTTGATCGCCCAAGCTGTTTTGCATTATCGCCCGCAGTTGGCCTTGGGTTTGCTACTTTCCGATACGGGCGTGCCGCGCCGAAGTCGCTGGGTTTGGCTGACATTGCTACAACCGTTGGTCGCGATCTTGCCCTTGGGCGTGGTGCGGCGCTTGTTTTGGCATGGCACACAGCAATTTTTGCAGCCGATGGCTGCTAGCTTGCGGCCATTCTGGGCTGAGCGCTTGCACCATAATATTCACCATTTGCAGCGCCACGATTATCTGCGCTTGTTGAATTGGTGGCGTGAGCTTGATTGGCATTTGGGCGCGGCCCGCTGGCATGGTAAGTTGGCAATGATTGTGGCTGAACATGATGGTTTGTTTGGGCAGCGTGATCAACAGTTGTTGCGGCAATATTACCCTGCTGCTAATTACCAACTCATGGCCCACGCCCAACATTGTGCATCGCTGGCGCAAATTGATGCCTATATTGATTGGGCTTTGGCTTGGATTGAGGTTGCCTAATGCGTTGGTTGGCTTGGTGGTATCTGCTTGATCGCTGTTGGCGTTGGTTGATGATTCGACGGTTTTTTGCCAAGTCTCAGCCACCAGCACCCAAACGTTGGCCCAGCATTGATTTGATTCAGCCATTAACTCATGGGGTTTTCGATTTAACCAAAACCTTGCAACAACGTCTCACATTGAGCTATACGGGCCAACTGCAACATTATTGGGTGATCGACCAAGCTGATAGTCAAACATTTGCAGTGTGTTCTGCTTTACAGAGAAAAAATCCTGAGCAGCGCATCACCATTATCCAAGTTGCGCCAGATTGGGGCCAACGCGCTTCGAAATTAGTTAAATTGCAAGCTGCGCTGGCCCAAGCCAATTCCGAGGTGTTATGGTTTATTGATGATGATGTTAGCTTGCCCGTTGATGGTTTGAATCAAGCTTTACCATACTTGTTGCAGCCGCAGGGTGGGGCGATTTTTGGTTTGGCCTGCTATGTGAATTGGCGTAATTTGCCGTCGGCTTTGATGAGCAATTTTGTTAATGCCAATGCCTTGCCCAGCTATATCGGCTTGGCGGCTTTGACCGAGCCATACACGATTACTGGGCATCAATTTGCTTTGCAACGCAGGGTGTTTGAACAAATTGGCGGATTTAGTGGCATGCAGGGGCGCATCGACGACGATCATGAGTTGGCGCGGCGGGTGCAAGCCCATGGCCTGCGCAATCTACAAACGCCATTAATCTACGCTGTTGATAATTATTTTGTGGATTTACCAGCCTATCTTCAGCAGATGCAGCGTTGGTTTACGATTCCCCGCGTGCTGATGCTGCCTGATCTAAACCAGCACGACCAGTTTGTGACCAGTTTGACCAGCCTTGCTCAGCCTATTCCCACAATTTTGGCCTTGGCAAGCATTCGCCAGCCAAAACTACGACCTTGGCTGTTGGCATGTTTACTAGCGCAATTAGGCTTGCAGCGTTGGCAAATGCAGCGTTATTGCCAAACCAAATTGCCTTGGTGGGCTTGGCCGTTGAGCATCATTGGCACATTGCTTGACCCATTGTTGATGCTGTGGGGCTTGCTGGGCGATGATACGATTGTTTGGCGTGGGGAGCGTATTCGGTTGCGGCGTTCGGCCTCAGCACAGTGGTTGGGCAAGGAGCAAGATCATGATTAAACGAGCTTGGATAGTGTTGTGTGGCTTGATGCTTGGTCAACGCTGTTGGAAGTGGTGGCAGGTTTGGCGCTTTTTTGATAAGCCTATCCCTGCTATGCAACACGAGCCTGCAACAACCTTGGTGAGTTTGCTCCAGCCAATTTTGAGTGGCGACCCCCATCTGGCTACATGTTTACGCGCCAATTTGAATGCTCCAAGCAGCTATAAGCGCGAATGGCTGTGGTTAATTGATGACGATGATCAGGTCGCCCAACACCTTTGCTATGAATTACAAGCTGAATATGCCGATCAAACTATCCGCATTATCAGCCTGCCAGCACCAGCCGAGCGGGTTAATCCCAAAACCTTCAAGCTAATTACTGGATTGCAACAAGCCCAAGGCCAGATTATTTGTGTGCTTGATGATGATACTAGCCTGCCAGCCTATGGCTTGGAACAATGTTTACCATGGCTGGATCAAGCGGACATTGGCTTGGCCTTTGGATTGCCCTACTATCGCTCATTCGATAATGCTTGGTCGAGTTTGGTGGCATTGTTTGTTAATAGCAATAGTTTGCTGACCTATGTGCCTTATAGCCAAGTGAGCGAGCCATTTACGATTAATGGGATGTTCTATGCCATGCGCCGCGAAGTTTTGGAGCAATTGCATGGTTTTGCTGGCTTAGAGCATATTTTGGCCGACGATTTTGCGGTGGCCCAGCGGGTTAAACAGGCTGGTCTGCGCTTGCAACAAACCAGCATGCGCCATGCAATTCGTACCACCGTGACCAATGCCCAACGCTATCGCAGCCTCATTCAGCGTTGGTTTATCTTCCCGCGTGAATCGCTGCTACGCCATTTGAATTTGCGCGAACGCAGCTTAATGTTTTGTTTGGCAATTGTGCCCACATTGTTTCCATTGGTTTTGACCATAGTGACCGTCTTGCGCCCCAGTCAACGCCAACGCTGGTTTGCGGCAAGCTACACTCTGCTTGGCCTGATCAGTTTTATTCAAATTGATCAACACTATCTTGAGCAGGCCACGCCACGCCGCTATTGGCTATTGGTGCCATGTTTAGAATTATTGATTCCGGTGCAACTAATTCAAGCCTTGCTTGCTCCACAGCGAATTGTTTGGCGTGGCCATGTGATGGATGTGGAAAAAGGCGGCGCGTTTCGTTTTGTGAAACGGAGGGACGAGGGGTGAGGGAGAAAGGCACTAGGCTATGGGCTTTTGACTAGCGGAATTATTGGGATACTACAAAACGTTCCGCTAGCCGCTAGCCTTCAGCCCATAACCATACAATCCTCTGCGCCTCTGCGTTGAAAAAGCTCCAACTCCCTGTTCTCTGCTCTATGTTCTATGTTCTAAGGCTTGTTCCCGCTCCTTAAATTGGGTCTGATAGAGCTGGGCATACAATCCGGCTTGGGCTAATAACTCGCTATGCGTGCCCCGTTCGAGCACGCGGCCTTGATCGACGACCAAAATCAAGTCGGCTGCCAAAATTGTCGAAAGCCGATGGGCAATCACAATGCTGGTGCGATCTTTGAGCAATGGTTGCAGGGCGGCCTGAATTAATGCTTCCGAGCGTGAATCGAGCGCTGAGGTGGCCTCGTCAAGCACCAAAATCCGTGGGTTTTTGAGGATCACGCGGGCGATCGCGATCCGTTGTTTTTCGCCACCCGAGAAGCGATAGCCCCGTTCGCCAACCACCGTATCGTAGCCATTGGGCAGGCTGGCGATCAAATCGTGGATATTGGCAGCGCGACAGGCGGCCTCTAGTTCAGCATCAGTTGCATCGGGCTTGGCATAGCGCAAATTGGCCCGCAAGCTCTCGTGGAAGAGAAAAGTTTCTTGGGTGACCATGCCGATCGCTTGGCCAAGGCTATCAAGCTCCAACTCGCGCACATCAATTCCATCAATCAGCACACGGCCACGACTGGGGTCATACAAACGTGGCAACAGGTAGGTTAGGCTGGTTTTGCCCGCGCCCGATGGCCCGACCAAAGCCACCAATTGGCCTGGTTTGGCGGTGAAATCAATATCGCTCAAGGCCCATTCACGGGTCGTAATTGGGCTGATTATGGTAGTTTCTTTACCATCGCGTGAGCTGAGGCTGCTCATTTCATCAGCCTGATAGCGAAACCAGACATGCTCAAATTGCACTTCGCCGCGAATGGTTTGTAGTATTTGAGGTTGCTCAGCATCAACAATTTCTAGCGGCAAATCGAGAATTTCAAATACCCGCTCGAATGAAACCAATGATGAAGCTAATTCGACCCGTGTATTGACCAACGTAGAAATTGCGCCATACAAACCAGGCAAATACAAGGCCAAGGCAATAATATCGCCAGTGCTAAAATTATCCGAGGTGATTGCGAGATAGCCGCCAAACCAATAAACTGAGGTCACGCCAACTGCGCTGACCAAACCAACCATCACAAAAAACGAGCGCATGACCAAGGCGGTGCGAATGCCAAGGTCACGGACTTCACCAGCATGCTGGCTAAATTTGGCGACTTCATCGTTGCGTCGCCCAAAAATCTTGACCAATAACGCGCCGCTAACATTCAAGGTTTCGCCCATCAAGCCATTCATTTCGCCGTTGGCCTGCATTTGTGAGCGGGTCAAGTTGCGCACAATTCGCCCAACGCGGCGAGCTGGCAGCATAAACAAAGGCAAAACCAGCAAGGCTAATAAGGTTAAACGCCATTCAATCGTCAACATAATAAACAGCGTGATGCTGACAGTAATGACATTGGTGATTAACGTGATCAGCGTGCCCGTAACCGCCCGTTGCGAACCAACCACATCGTTATTGAGCCGCGAAACCAACTCGCCCGATTTGGTGCTGGTGAAAAAACGCAAACTCATGCGCTGCATATGACTATACAACGCTCGCCGCAGATCAAAAATAATCCCTTCGCCAACCAATGATGAATGGCGACGCTGCAAAATATCGAGCAGACCACCGATCAAGGGAATTGCAACTAAGCCGACAGCAACCAGATTTAATCGCCCTAGATTGCGCTCTGGAATCGCCACATCGATCAAATGGCGCACCAACAACGGTGTAATCCGATCCAACAAGGTTCCGATGAAAATTGTAATTAAGACCACAATGATGCCGCTGCGATAGGGTCTGGCATAACCCCATACGCGCTGCAACAACATGCGGCTGATGGTGGGTTGTTCGTCCTCATTGGCGCGAACAAACCCTCGCCAGCCTCCACCATTCATGCAAACTCCTTCTATGTGCTATTTTGGGTATGCGTATTAATGTCATGCTAACACGCCTAGGCCTAGAGCTTGCTATACTTAATGTTAGAATTTTCTGTCCATGCGGACAGGAACATTGACAAGCATCGCCTTGGAGGATACCGATGATCTTCGACCCTTTGTATTTCGTTTTCGCCATCCCTGGTATGTTGTTTGCTTTCTGGGCACAGTGGTATGTCAAATCGACATTTAGCAAATATGCCAATGTGGCCAATATGCACAACATGAACGGCTTTGCGGTGGCTCAACGTTTGATGAACGCTGAAGGCCTGAACTATGTGCGGGTCAATCAAGTTGCTGGCCAATTGACCGATTTCTACAACCCCGCCGATAAGTCGATCAATATTTCGCAATCGTCGGTTAATCCTTCAGTCGCAGCGATGGCCGTGGTTGCCCACGAATTGGGCCACGCGCTGCAAGATCGCGAAGGCTATGCCATGTTGCGCTTGCGTAGCTCCATCGTTGGGATTGCTAACATTGGCAGCAACATTGGTACTTGGTTGGTGATGTTGGGCCTGATGTTTGGTGCTGCTTCACGCAGTGGCGGCATTGGCTTTACCATGGCCTTGATTGGCTTGGTGCTGTTTGCTGGGGCGGTGCTGTTTACGTTGGTAACTTTGCCAGTTGAATTCAACGCTTCAAGCCGCGCCAAAAAAATGTTGATCGCCAATGGTTTGGTTAGCCCACAAGATCAAGCAGCGGTTTCCAAGGTGTTGAATGCTGCTGCTTGGACCTATGTTGCGGCTGCGGCGCAATCGATTTTGACGTTTGCCTACTTCGCATTTCGGGTTTTTGGTGGTCGCCGCGACTAAAAATGCTATACTAGCGCCTAGCAGCGCTTTTTGATTTAGGAGGAATAATTCATGGATGATGATTTGAAACGGCGGATTGTCTATGGTTTGTTGAGCTTGGCCTTGGGTACATTGGCCACCCGTTTGGCCTTATACTTAACCAACAAAATCTTGGGCGAACCAGAAACCGTCTAAAATTAAACTAAGCGAATGATGTTGAGAGGCGTAGCTTACGCCTCTTAATTTTTTTAATTCTGCTATCATAGCCGCAAGATTGGCTCAACCAATAAGGATGCTGCAGTCAACCTACCCCGCCCACAAGGGGCGAGGCTTGCAACTAGACCCGGAGGCCTGTCGCCATAGGCGCGGTGACCAGCGCCCGATCACGAATGTTTGCCGCAGCATTGTGGTCAGCATGATCGGTATGTCCACACCCTACACAACAGAACGTCGCTTGATTCGGTCAGTTGCGCTTGTCAACCGTGCCACAGCGATTACACGCTTGTGACGTAAACCGTGGATCAACCGCGATCAGCTGGATGCCGACCCGCGCCGCTTTGTACGTCACAAACGATCGCAGTTGGTGGAACGACCAATTGCTGTGTTTCGCACGCTGCGCTGCACCGCGAACCCTTGCCCGCGTTCGAATCCCCGTCAACGCTTCGACGGCAATCAGACGCGTTGTGTGTTGGGCGTTTGCAACAAGCTGCTTACTGATTCGATGGTTAGTATCTTTTTGAAAGCGGCGTTGTTTGCCGCTGATCTGCTTCAAGCGCCGTTTGGCGTTCTTCGTACCAACCGTTTGCAGGGCGGAACGGCGGCGGCTGTAGCGTTGGCGGGTGCGTTCAACCGCCGCACCGCTGTACGTATCGCCATCGCTGGTCGTCGCGATATTGACAATCCCAAAGTCAACACCAAGCACGCCGTCCACATCATCGGGTGTTGGTTCCTCAACATCGCAGCTCGCAAGGAGGTAAAATTGTCCACGAACATAGGCAAGATCGGTTTCACCACGCCGCGATTGCAGCAGTTCCCATTGCCGTTTGCCGCACACAAACGGGATCGACTGCCGCCCAGTGAGCGTCCAGATGCTGACGGATGGGGCGTGCAGGTTCCAACTGAGGATGCGGTCATCGTAGGAAATCGCCCCGCGCGGGGTAAATATGCGCTGGACAGTGCGGTCATGTTTGTAGGCATCGGCAACTTTGGCGATCTGGCGCACAATCATTTGCGCCGACAAGCCCGATGTGGCCTTGGTGGGAGCGTACACCAAACGATGCAGATCAAATTGCTTGAACGTCTGCGTGGTCCAGACCGCTGCACTCATCGCATTACACACCGCGTTGGCCTGTTCCAGCGTATGCAGCAATGCCGCATGTTGGTCAGGGGTCGGCAACAATTTGAGTTGTGCAATTAATCTCATATTATGATGATACCAGTAATTGGAAACTGATGCAAGCTTGGAGGGCGGCGCGGAAACCCCACCCATAAAGGGATGGAGAGGAAGCGCCACGTCATTCTATGAATCAAACCCTAGCAAATCGCTACCAGATTTTAGCAACGCTTGGCCAAGGTGGCATGGCAACGGTTTATCGTGCCCGTGATTTGTTGCTCAAGCGCGATGTGGCCTTGAAGCTTTTGCGGCCTGAGTTTGCCAATAATCCTAGCTTGAGCCAGCAATTTAGCGCCGAAGCCCAAACCGCCGCCCAATTGAGCCATGCCCATATTGCCCGAATCTTCGATGTCGGCCATGATCCAAGCAGCGGGCCGTTTTTTGTGCAAGAGCTGATCGAAGGCCAAAGCCTTGATCAATTATTGCCCGTCGCTGCGCCCCAAGCCCTGACATGGACTCGTGAAATTGCCCTAGCCTTAGCTGCGATTCATCAACAAGGCTATGTCCATTGCGATGTCAAGCCGCAAAATATTCGGATTAATGCCGATGGCCATGCGGTTTTACTCGATTTTGGAATTGTGCAAGCAATCGGCACAACCAATGCCGAACAAGTTTATGGCACGCCCCAATATATTGCTCCCGAACGGGCTGAAGGTGGAGCAACCATCGAGGCCAGCGATATTTATGCCTTGGGAATTATGTTGTATGAGCTATTAACCGGGCGCGTGCCGCTTGATGGAGATTCGGCGTGGGCGATTGTGCAGCGCCATTTGAATGAAGGTGTGCCGGCATTACGCCAAGCCTTGCCTGGCACAGCCACCGCGATTGAGCATTTGATCAAACGCGCGACTGAGCGCCAGCCAAGCCAGCGGTTTGCCTCAGCCCAAGCCTTAGCTGGCGAGATCGAGAGCATTCAACAGGGCGCAAATTCGGCCACGATTGCCATGCCAGTGCGCCACCGCTCAACGGTTTCGATTCACAATATGGAGACCACGGCGGTGCGTGTGCCACCTAAAACCGCAGCCTTGGTGCAGGCCAAACCTCAACCAATCCCAACCAAAGCTTTGCTTGCCAATCCCAAACCTGCTGCCAACAAACAAATTGGCCTAACCCTAGCCGCCTTGGCGTTTGTAGTGATGATTGCGGTTGCCTTTGCCAAACTGAGCGGCGATCCCCAACAACCCAGCGCTAGTGGCAATGCGACGATTGTTGCTCAACCAAGTGCCACGCTTGAGCCTGTAGCTGAAGCAACGGCAACGATTGTGGCCGAGGCAACCAGCACTCCGGCTCCCGAACCCACCATCGCCAGCCAACCCTTGCCTAGCATGCCCAATTTTGTCGGGCTAAAACGCGGCGAGGCCGAGCAGCAAGCACGTCAGTTGGGGCTAAAAATCGATTTTGTCGAAGAAGCCAACGAGCAAGCCAAAGATCGAATTTTAAGCCAAGAGCCAGCTGCTGGTAGCCCAATCGCCGAAAATAGCCGCATTACTTTGGTGATTGCGGTCAAAGAAGCCAAAAAGCCTAAACCACCTGGACCAGGCAAAGGTAACGACGACGATGATTAGTTGCAAGAGTCTATGGATCAGGGGCTAGTTGTCAGGGAGCAGAGCAATAAGGGATTGGGGATTGGGCTTTAACGCAGAGGCACAGAGAAGCAAAGTACCAATTTGATCTGAATAATATTTGCAATGAAAACAAAAACTGTGGCTGATCAAAAAAGTTCTCTAAAGGCTGCCTCTGCGCCTCTGCGTTAAATTTTAGCAGCTACTCGGCGGCAACTTTGACCCAACCAGCGCGTTGGACTAAAACCTCATACAACGGCTTAGGCAAGCTGCAAATCACATCGCCATCTTTAGCTGGCAAGGCTTGGCGCAAATCGCTGCGACCAGCTTTAACTTTATTGGGCCAATCTGGCTCCCATAATGCTACTCGGCCAAGTGCTACCAATTCAGCACCATCGCTTAATGGCAATTCGGCTTGTTCAACGGTTTCGATCCCGCCAACTGCCATCAAGGGCACACGCCCGGCTAATCTTTCAATCACCAACGGGCTGAGCCGTTGGGTTGATTCAGGGTTGCGGATCGAGCCAGCAGCATAATTGCCCAACGAAATATGCAAATAATCCAAGCGGCAATCGGCTAAACGATCAACCAAAACCAAAGTATCTTTAAGCGTAATGCCTGGATTTTCGATCTCCTCTGGTGAGAAGCGATAGCCCACAATGAAGGTATCGCCGACGGCTTCGCGCACAGCTTTGGCCAACGTTACTGGGTAGCGCAAACGCCGTTCTAAATCGCCACCCCACTCATCGTCGCGGCGGTTGGAGTGTGGCGAGAAAAATTGCTGAATCAAATAGGTGTTTGCACCGTGGATTTCAACCCCATCGAAGCCTGCGACTGCTGCCCGTTTGGCCGCAGCGGCAAAATCGGCGATGCTTTTTTCAACTTCGGCAGCGCTCATGGCTCGAGGTTCAAGGTAGCCTTGGCGTTCGGCGGCAACGGCTGAGGCTGAGCGTGGCGTTGGCTCGATTAACACTTTGGGATCAGCCATGCGTCCGCCATCGTGAATTTGTAGAATGGCGATTGCCCCTTCGGCCTTGATGGCGCTGGCTGCTTGACGTAATGAATCGAGCTTGTCATCATTATCACAGCCCCATTGATTGATAAACGCTTGACCAGCCCGATCAACATAGCAAGCGGCGGTGATAACGGTTCCAAAGCCGCCAGCAGCACGACGTTGGAGCAAAGCAACTTCACCTGGGCTAATTTGGCCTTCCGGTGTGCCCGAATAGGTGGTCATGGGGGCGAGAACGAGGCGATTGGGCAGGGTAACACCGCTAACAGGCAGCGTATATGGCTCGAACAATGACATAAGTTCCTCGTAGCACAATATATCGAATTACGCAGATATGCGTATCCCAATATATTGTGCCACAAGTCGATTTTGAAAACGGCCAAGCTAGAGGAGAATTAACACAAATCTTATAGAAGCAGCAATTGATTACGAGCTAGCAACGATGCCTTCGATGCCAACCCAAAAGTTATCTTTGCGAACATAAGGCCGTGAAACCACCCGTACCCCTTCAACATCCTCGTTAAAGATTTGGGTAGCATTGACCAGCACAACATTTGGGCGTTCGCCGAAACGATCTTCATAAGCAAAAATTGCTTCGGCAATTTTGAAGCGTAACTCTTTACGCGGATGATCATCAAACCAAGCTAAATACACGGTCGGCCTCCTCTAGCGTTCAACGCACCACGCATTTAAGCGCACATCTTGGAAAATGTTGTAAACTTGATTGTTGGTGCAACGCACCCGAAAGTAGTGGCGTGGTGGTCGGGCCCAACGCGCCTCTTTGCTCCAAACTCGCTCAATCTTGGCGACCTGATGGCTGATGCCACGCCATAAAAAGGCCATCGGCAAATAGTTATGGCGTTTGTGAGTTAATTGAATTGGCTCAATCTGCATCTCGGTTACCCTTCGTGTTGTACTCAATCGTGGCAATGCTCCAAGCATCGCAGCTGTAAAAGCCTAGCATGGACTTGATTCAAGCCCTCAGGTAAAGGTGCGCACCGTGGATCACAAACAGCAACTTGGAGAATTTGTGCTTCGAGTATACACGAACGTATGTGCTATGTCAATTAATTTGTGCCATAACCGACCTAAGGCTATCCATTATCAATCCTGTCCTCAGGATTATTGACTACTCTGATCCCTAGTCCCTGATCCCTGTTACAATAAAGCACAATTGAGCGAATCTAGATTTTGATGGCTATGCAAGCAAATCAGCATATTATTGAACTTGGCAAAACCTTGGCCGCCGAAGAAAAGGCTGGCTGCGATGATACTGCGACCAACCAAGGCATCAGCATATTTCTGCGTGAATGGCAGGCCCAACATCCCCAAGCTTTACACGAACCAGTCGTGCAGGGCGTGCTTGATGCACTCGATGGCTACTCCGATTTGAGCCATGCTGAACGTGAGGCTCGTTTGAGTGTCGCGCTTGATCGGCTACGCAATTTGTTTCGCAAACAGCCCAAAGCTCCGGCTGAACCCGTGGGTGCTGTGCCGCCAATCGATACCTTGTTGAAAAATTTGCAAGGCATTGGGCCAAGCACCGCCCGTTCATTCGCCCGACTCGATGTGCATACGCTCGAAGATTTGCTGTATCACGTGCCCCATCGCTACGACGATTTCAGCAAACGCAAGCAGATTTGCGATTTGGTGGTGGGCGAAACCGATACGGTGATTGTGACCGTTGATGCGATCAAAAGCTTCAATGCTAAAGGCCGCCAGGGCGTAGAAATTACCGTTGGCGATGATACGGGCGTGCTCAAGGCCTCGTGGTTTCGTGGTACGTGGATGGCCAAGCAATTTCGCGAAGGCATGCGGATTGTGCTCAGTGGCAAAGTCAGCATGTTCCGCGAAATGAAATCGATGAGCAACCCACAGTGGGAGCCATTTGTTGAAGACGATTTGGTGCATACAGGCCGACTTGTACCTGTTCACCCACTGACCAAAGGCTTGCAAGATCGCAATGCCCGTCAAGTGATTAAACGGGTTGTTGATGCCTTGACCCCAACCTTGCCCGACCCACTGCCGATTGAACTACGCGAACGAGCTGGATTATTGCCCTTGGGCGTTGCGATCAGCCAAATTCATTTTCCCGATAGCTGGGCGATGGTGCAACGTGCTCGCCAACGCTTGGGCTTTGATGAATTTTTGTATATTCAGTTGGGCGTATTGCAGCGCAAACGGCTGTATCAAGGGGTGCAAGGCCAGCCAATTGCTTTTAATCAAGCGATTCATGATGCCTACCTGAGTAGCTTGCCCTTTGCTTTGACCAATGCCCAAACCCGGACATTCAACGAAATTTGCCGTGACATGGAGCGACCCGTGCCTATGACGCGGTTGGTGCAGGGCGACGTTGGTTCGGGCAAAACGGCGGTGGCGGCGGCGGCCTTGGTGCAAGCAGTCGCGGCAGGCTTTCAAGGGGCGATGATGGCTCCAACCGAAATTTTGGCCGAGCAACATTATCGGGGGCTGAAAAAATTACTCGCAAACGTCAAAATTCCAGGCCGTGAAACCAACAGCAACGGCGATTGGCGCGATAAGCTTGATCAAGAGAAACGCAATCGATTAGCCCAAATTAAGCAATTGTTGATGCTTGCCGACGAGCCAGAACCTGAGCCAGGTGGCATTCGAGTTGCGCTGCTGACAGGTAGCCTCAAAGCTCGCCAACGCCGTGAAGCACTCAAACTGATCGCTGATGGCGAAGTTGATATCATTATTGGAACCCATGCCCTGATTCAGGCCAATGTCGATTATCAGGCACTCGGTTTGGCGGTGGTCGATGAGCAACATCGTTTTGGGGTCGAGCAGCGTGAGGCACTCAAACGCAAGGGCTTCAATCCACATCTGTTGGTAATGACTGCCACGCCAATTCCGCGCTCGTTGGCCTTGACGATTTACGGCGATCTTGATGTTTCGGTAATCGACGAACGCCCACCAGGCCGCCAGCCAATTCGCACCAAATGGATCACCTCGGGCGAACGCAGCAAAGCCTACAAACATATGCGCAAGGAGATTGCGGCTGGTCGCCAAGCCTTTGTGATTTGCCCCTTGGTTGAGGAAAGCGAAAAACTCGAAGATGTAAAATCGGCAATTGTTGAGCAAGAGCATTTGCAACACGAGATTTTCCCTGATCTCAAGGTGGGCTTGATTCATGGCCGCATGACTTCGGGCGAAAAAGACACGATTATGGCTCAGTTTCGTGACCGTGAATTTGATATTTTGGTGGCAACGGCGGTGGTTGAAGTTGGGATTGATATTCCCAATGCTACAACAATTATGATTGAAGGGGCTGAGCGCTTTGGTTTAGCTCAATTGCACCAGTTTCGTGGGCGGGTTGGGCGGGGTAGCCATCAATCGTTTTGTGTGTTGGTCAGCGATAAAGAAGATAATGATGTCACGGTGGCGCGGCTTTCATCGATGGAAGAGAGCGAGGATGGCTTTCGCTTGGCTGAAATTGACCTTGAATTGCGTGGGCCAGGCGAGTTTTTTGGCATTCGTCAGAGCGGCACACCTGATCTCAAAGTTGCCCAGTTGACTGATACGCGCTTGCTGCATGCGGCCCGGATTGAGGCTGAACGAATATTGAAGCTTGATCCTGAATTGGAATTGCCTGAGCATGGCAAAGTTCGTGAAAAATTACAAGCTTTTTGGGCGGGCATGGAAACCCAAAGCAACTAGGTTGTGACGAATTCGCAACATTGCGTGACTAAAACACGAAAAACCCTCTTGACAGAGAGTGATTGTTGCGGTACTATATGTTCAAACCTTCTCCTCTCTCTTCTCTCCCACAAGCGGCTCCATTATGCGAGCCGTTTGTGGTTTTAGAACCTTTTTTATTTTCCCTCAATAGCAAACCCATTCTCACTTTGCCCTAAAAAATTTTACTTTGTATCCAACGGTAGCGAAACTACAACTTTCTGCCACTTGGCAAGTGGTATGCTCAAAGCCTAAATCAACATCAAGAGGATTTGGATTGTTTGGCTTATTTGAGCAATAGATCTGGCTAGGCTTGCCGTTCGGTCACGACGGCGCTATAATCGACAGACAATCAACCTCACATTGATTCCGTCGTCGTTTCAAGTAACTCCAAAGGAGGAGTCTCTATGAAAGAGTACGGTCCGGATCGTATCCACACAATTGGCCTGTTTGGCCATGGCGGTGCTGGCAAAACTACCCTCGCTGAAGCCCTACTTTTCGCCAGCAAAGCTCTCCCACGTATGGGGCGTGTCGAAGATGGCTCGACGGTTAGCGATTACGACCCCGATGAAGTTAAACGTCATGCCTCAATTAACCTCTCGGTAATTCCAATCGAATGGAATGGTAACAAGTTCAATTTTATCGATGTGCCTGGCTATGCCGATTTTCGAGGTGAAGCCGCTGCGGCGCTCCGCATCATCGATGGGATGGTGCTGGTACTCGATGCGGCTGGCGGGGTGGAAGTTGGTGCAGAATTACTTTGGCAAATGGCTCGTGAGGCAAATATCCCACGGGTCGTTTTTATTAACAAGCTTGATCGCGAAAATGCCAATTTCCAACGTACCGTTGAACAAGCCAAGGGTTTGTTGAGCGAGGCGATCACGCCTGTGCATATGCCAATCGGCAGCGGAGCCAACTTTAAGGGCATCGTGTCGCTGCGCAAACGCAAAGCATGGCTGCATCACAATGGCAAAGATGGCGCTTACGAAATTGCCGAAATCCCAGCTGAAATTCGCCAAGAAGCGCTGCAAATGGCTGATGGCTTGATCGAAAAAATTGCCATGACCAACGACCACCTGATTGAAGAATATTTGGAAGGCGGAGCCGATGCCCTGAGTGCCGAGGAAATTCGCCAAGGCTTCCAAGCGGCAATCAATGCCCATACAATTATGCCGTTGTTTATTGGCTCGGCCACCACGCTTTCGGGTATTCCCCAATTGCTTGATGGGATTCTCGATGCAATTCCGTCGGCAGCCAATCGTTTGACGACCGCCCACGATTTGCGCAATGATGACGATTATTTTCTCGAAGGCAAGGCTGATGAGCCACTCAGCGCTTTAGTGTTCAAAACCTTGGTTGACCAATATGTTGGGCGCTTGAGTTTCTTCCGCGTGTTTAGCGGCGAATTGCATTCGAACTCGCTGGTGCGCAATGCTCGTACAGGTCGCGAAGAACGCATTGGCCAGCTCTTCCAGATGCGCGGCAAGGAGCAAATGCCTGTCTCCTCGGTTAGTGCTGGCGATTTGGGAGCTGTGGCCAAGCTCGCTGATACGCTCAGCGGCGACACGCTTTACAGCCCCGAAAATCCTTTACGCTTACGCAGCGTGAATTACCCCGAAGCTGCCTTTACCGCCAAAGTTACGCCTCACTCCAAGAACGATCTCGATAAGCTGGGTAATGCTTTGCATCGGATCGTCGAAGAAGATCCCACCTTACATCTCGGACGCGACATCCAAACTGGCGAAACTCTGCTTGCTGGTTTGAGCGAAACCCACCTGAATTTTGTGGCCGAACGGGTCAAACGCAAATTCGATGTACATTTTGATTTGGCAATACCCAGCGTGCCCTATCGCGAACGGATCAGTAGCACAGCAACTGCCACTTATCGCCACAAAAAACAAACAGGTGGCGCGGGCCAATTTGCTGAAATCTCGCTGCGGCTTGAACCATTGCCAACTGATCCGAATCGTGCTGATCCATTAGAATTTGTTAGCGAGATTGTGGGTGGGGTGGTTTCGCGTTCGTTCTGGCCAGCGATTGAAAAGGGCGTGCGTGAATCGATGGTCTTGGGTGTGCTTTCTGGGCATCCAGTGATCGACGTAAAAGCGGCGATTTACGATGGCAAAGAACATCCAGTTGATAGCAAAGAAATTGCCTTCAAAACTGCTGGTAAATTTGCCTTCCGCGAGGCTGCTCGTAAAGCCAACCCAGTGATTATTGAGCCAATCTATGCCTTGAAAATCAATGTGCCCGATGAATATGTCGGCGATATTCTGAGCGATTTGAATGGCAACAAACGGGGGCGCGTGCAAGGTATGGAGCAAATCGGCCATAGTCGCACTTTGATTACAGCCCATGTGCCATTGGCCGAATGCCAGCGTTATGCTACCGATTTGCGCTCAATTACCCAAGGGCGTGGCGATTTTGTGATGCGGCTTGATCACTATGATGATGTGCCGCATAGTGTAGCCCAAACGATCATCGCCAACTCCAAACAGCAACACGACGATGATGAGTAGGGTTGAGAAGGATGAATTATGAAGGATGAGGGATGAAATATTGATCCACGAAGGACACGAAGGACACAACGGCAGGCTACTGCTTCGTGTTTCTTCGTGTCCTTCGCGGTTACCTTGGCTGTAATGATTTTACATGAACAAGTTCTACTATTTCCTGACCCCCTAGCCCCCGCTCCCGCCCAGCAGGCGAGGGGAAGCACCAAACCAATGGCACTACTGCCTTAGTGAAGGATCGGTATGTGTTGCCAAGGCAATGGCTTAGCGTACTACCCTATCTATGAGTCCTAAAATCAGACACCGATACCCACGGGTCAAGATGCCAGAAAGTGTCGCTCGATCTGGTCGCGCTGGCTATAGAGTTCCCAATACAGCGGTGCAATGCTTTCCGGCTCGGCACCCGGCTGCTTTCCGATCCAAGCGCTAATCGCGATATGGGCAGCCTGAATTCCGTGCTCAGCCAAGGCCGCATGGAGGCTGTAAACCCAATTGCGCAGCCCTGCGCTGGCAATACCGATGTTCGCAAACATGGGCGATGGGTTGATCGAGGAGCCACCTGTTGTGAACAGCAGCGTGCCACTACCGCGCGTCAGCATATCCGGCAATACCTGTTCGACCGCCGTGATGGCACCATAGATATAGAAGTCGATCTGCGGCTGAAGGTTCGCGATGCTCACCTCGGTTGGCGTAGCAAAGGGTAGCGCCGAGTTGGCCGGCGAGAATTCGAGTACATCGACTGGGCCGAAGTGTGTTTTGACAGCATCAAATGCTGCGACGATCGATGAGCGGTCAGATACATCGGCGGTGAAACCCGCTGCCGTAATGCCCTCTTCCTCAAGTTGCGCAACAAGGTTCGTGAGTTTGTCTTGATTGCGTGCGACCAGTGCCACTTGAAACCCGTTGCGGCCAAATGTCCGTGCGATTGCTAGACCCATCCCTGGCCCAGCGCCGACAATTGCGAGTGTAGGCATAGAAAGTGTTCTCCATTATTGTGGTTATCGGCACGCTACTACGGCGGCACGATCAGAAATCGCCCATAGGCTATAAACATGGCCAGGACGAGCTAAACAGCATTGAAGCTGATCGCCTGCCCTTCACGCCGTGAGGCGTGCAAGCCAATCGCAAGGATCATACTCAGCGCCATGTCTATCAGAGCGCGTGGCACCTCCTTGATCCACGGCAGGCTGGCCTTGGCATGCTCTTACTGAAACGCCTTCATCACCCTGTCCATCAAAAACATCCACCCAGCAGCACGTGCACGATGCAACGGGCGATGTTGCTCTGCAACCTCCGCTTGCAAGAATGAACCACATCTGTTTGCTAAGCAACAGATGTTGCCGATAGTATGGAGGATGGCTGAACCGCTCGTCAATACGCAAATCAACAATTTTGTTGTTTAGACAACAGTCGGGGCAAAATGTCGATTAGTGCTGATTGCGGGGCGGCCAGTTGGCAATGGCACTGGTTACAGGAGCATTAAAAATAATGAATCCTCTTGCGGCTGGATGTGAACATTGTGGGTTTGTGGTGGATGTCCCAAGCGCGGTTTCCATCCAAAAAATATGTATGCCTGTATCCCGCGTATGCCCAGCTACGCGATGTTGCTGATTGAGTGGATGAGGAGACCGATACACTCGCTCTACGTGACGAGCAATAACGGATGTTTGCTACAACTTTTCGGGGCTAGCTGGGTTAAGTCCCAATGCCGTTCAAATAAGGATTATGGCTCCCATCCTGCGCAGCCTCCCCAACCGGAACAATGCCACAATTTCACGATGGTGTTTGTGGATGTCCGCGTGCGCGTCGGATACGTATTGGTGATAACGGTTCACTGACCATCATGACCGC